>JBAWYW010000036.1:0-6481 GCA_037143395.1 Actinomycetes bacterium
TTGCAAAAGGATCTCAAGTCCACAATGCCGACAGCTATGAAGCTATCGCTTGATCGCCTACTCAATGGATCACAAAATCACTTGGCAGCATTTAGTAGGTAATTTTACTCACTCGGGTAAATCGATAACGGTCGAGATTCTTAATCGGGTCTCGGCCGTTTCCTATGCTTTAACAAAGATCCATCTTTAAGGGCGCGGCGCGATGGTTTACGGGAGAAAGGTAG
Organism: Actinomycetes bacterium; assembly: GCA_037143395.1. Taxonomy (GTDB): domain Bacteria; phylum Actinomycetota; class Actinomycetes; order Nanopelagicales; family Nanopelagicaceae; genus PALSA-747. The sequence continues at coordinate 225 of JBAWYW010000036.1, forward strand.
TGCAGGTTTATGTCCGCCAAACCCCCGAACTGGTTTTTAAAAGACCCTGTATCCCCGTGCGATAGAGGATTTGAGCGTGAATTGAGATGACACGCGAAATAAAAAGTCTAGATAATCATTGTGTCAGTGAAGATGCTGAGTATAACATCTGGCCTAACCCTTCCCCTAGACCGCCCGTCCAAGCACCTAAGGAGAATCAATGAAGAGCTTCACCAAGAAGTCCCTCGCAGGACTCTTTGCAGTTTCAATGATCACTTCACTGAATTTTGTCATTCCTGCTACTTCTTCAGCTACTGGTACTCCGGTTAAAGGCGGGGACTTAGTTGTTGTCCGTGGGGATATCGAAACAAGTTTGGTCCCCAGCATTCCGCCTGATAACGCATCTATTTGGGTACTTGAGGAAATCTTCGACACATTGCTCTTTCCAGCACAAGATGGAAAATCACTTTTGCCAGGCTTGGCAACAAAATGGACTCAATCCAAAGACGGGCTTTCCTGGACATTTAATTTGCGCCATGGCGTGAAATTCTCCAATGGGAAAGCGATGAGTTCTAAGGACGTTAAGTTCTCAATCGAAGAAAACACAAAGGGCAGTAACTGGGGATTCCTGAATGCGAATATCTCCAAGATCACCACTCCTGATGCAAATACTGTCGTCATCTCAACTAAGACGCCGTATTCACCATTGCCATCTGCGATTGCCACTTTTGCTAATGCAGTTATTCCGTACAACTACGGTGGCGTTTCCAAGGATGCATTTGGTAAGAACCCAATCGGAACTGGCCCATTCAAGTTGTCAAAGTGGACACTCGGACAGTCCATCAAATTGGTTCGCAATCCTTACTACTGGGAAGCTGGCAAACCATATTTGAATTCTGTAACTTTCAATTTGGTTACAGATTCAAACACACGCGCCAATCAACTTGCAGGAAATCAAGCCCAAATCAATGAGTTCCCACCATTTTCGAGCATTAAAACTCTAAAGGGACAATCAAAGATCACCGTTTCTGCATTCCCATCTAGCGCAACAAATTTCTTGGTCCTAAATAACTCAAAGGCGCCATTTAATGATGTTCACGCAAGACGCGCCCTTGCCTACCTTGTAGACAAGAATGCAATTAACAACGCCGTTCTCTTTGGTGCAGGCACCCCAGCAGGTGCATTCATGTGGCCAGCAGGTTGGGCACATGACGCCAGCATTAAGGGACGCGAATACAGTGTGGCAAAAGCGAAGGCTGAGCTAGCACTTTCTGCAACACCTAATGGTTTCTCTGCCAACATCATGATTCCTTCAGGAAATGCTGATCAGAACTCTATGGCTCAGATTCTTCAGGCCGCAGCTGCGCAAGCAGGGATTACCTTGACAATTCAGCAGCTTGATCCATCTGCATGGAATGATGCTCGATCCAATAAGAGCTTCGATATTTGTTACACGTTGGTGACAACGGACATGATGGACCCTGATGAAATCATCAATGTTGATGCTGTATATAACGGTGGAGCATTCTCGCTCTTCACGTACTACGACAACAAGGATGTTGCCGCTTGGGCCGCAAAGGCAGTGACATTCCAAGATCAAGTTAAACGCAAAGCACTCTATGACAAGATCCAGGTTCAAGTAGAAGCAGATGCACCATTGGTGCCTTTGTATTATGCACCTGTTGTCTATTCGTACTCAAAGAAGGTACAGAATTTCCACACATACGTCACTGGAAATTACAACCTTCGCAATGTGTGGCTCAGTAAGTAATTAGCTAGATCGGACGAGGGGACGATTGCAGGCCATCTGGGGCATTTCCAGATGGCCTGCACTCCCTTAACAAATTCCATAACATCGTGATAACAAGAGTTAACAAGGTCTTAATAAATTCTTACTAGAGTGCGCAATCTAAAGAGAGACAGGTTTGCTACATGAGCGCTGATTCACAAGTTTCGACAACGCGCGAGGAAGTTATTTCTTTGCTTGATCAACTTGTCAGAATCGAATCAGTAACTCCGTGGCTAATCAAGACAGGTTCAGGCGAGGCCGAGATTGCAGAATTTATGGGCCGGTGGCTCGCAGCAGAAGGTTTAGAGGTCACCATCGAGGAGGTAAGTCCAGGGCGACCAAATATGTTGGCGCGTCTTAAGGGATCTGGCGCAGGGCCAACATTATGCATCAATGCCCACAGCGACACCGTGGGATATGAAAACTGGGTCGATGTTGCTCTCAATCCTTGGGTAGAGGGTGATCGCATGTACGGACTCGGTGTTGTCGATGATAAAGCCGGATGTGCCGCCGCAATGTTGGCACTTCGCGATCTTGCCCGAAGCGGTGTCGCCTTAGATGGCGATGTTTTGCTCGCCTGTGTTGCAGATGAAGAGAGCACATCCACTGGTTCAGAGCATTTGGTTGCACATCACAAATTCGATGCAGCAATTGTCATAGAACCTTCAGTGATGCCCGTTGTAGTTACCGAGCACCAAGGATTTGGTTGGATTGAAATTACTGTCTTTGGAAAAGCATCGCATGGATGTGCGCCAGAGGAGGGCATTGATGCGATCGTGCATATGGCCGAAGTTATTACTCGCCTGGATGAACTCAATCAATCAACCTGGGCGGCTCATCCTGATGCCAGAAACGGCTCCACCGTTTTTCATACCTCGACAATTCGCGGTGGCACTGATTTTGCGACCTACCCAAGTCAGGCAGTTCTAGGTATTGAAATCGGTACACAACCGGGGGAGAAGCTTGAAAACAGAGTTAATGATATTGAAAAGATTTTCGCTGAAATAAAGGCAAAACGTCCTAATTTTCGGGCCGAGATAGAGATCAAATTGGAACGTGACCCCTTTGTTGGAAACGGAAGGGAACCGCTGTTGGCCGCTCTCGATAGTGCTTCGAGGCAGGTGTTGGGGTTGGGCATTGAGGATCAAGGGTGGAACGCATGGACGGACGCTGCAATATTGCAGGCAGCGGGGATACCGACCGTTCTAATCGGCCCAAAGGGGGGAAATCTTCATTCGCCGAATGAGTGGGTGGATATCCCAGCAGTAGTTGAAATTGTCGAGGTCTTGAAGTCAACGATCGTAAATTTCCTCGGCAGTAAGGCTTGACGCACCGAAGCATGGTCCAGATACTTTGGTGTAATTCCAATGGCGGAATTTCCCTTAAGTCCCAAAAAATCCCAATGAAGGAGTTTCATGAAAAAAGCTCTTAAGAACTCACTCGTTTGTGCACTCTCGCTTTCGGTGGTGATTCCGCTTTCCTTTTCATCCGTTGCCAGCGCTGCAAGTCCCGTAAAAGGAGGAAGCATCACAGTATTGCGCTCTGATATTGAATCCAGTCTGATTCCTAGCGTGCCACCTGATAACGCAGGCATCTGGGTTGTTGAAGAAATCTTCGACACACTATTACTTCCTGCTTCAGATGCAAAGAGTTTGAAGCCAAACCTTGCGACCTCGTGGACTCAATCCAAAGATGGCTTAACGTGGACATTCAAGTTACGTGCGGGGGTTAAATTCTCCAACGGTGCTCCCATGACATCCAAGGACGTCAAGTTCTCGATCGATCAAAACTCTATTCCTTCTGGTAACTGGGGATTCATTAACTCTTCAATCTCAAAGGTCGCAACACCCGATCCTTTGACGGTTACGGTTACGACTAAGACTCCTTATGCACCTTTGCCTGCAGTTATGGCGATCTTCGCTAATTCAATTGTTCCTTATAACTATGGTGGCGTAACCAAAGACAAATTTGGCGAAAATCCCATAGGTACGGGTGCTTTCAAGTTGTCCAGTTGGACAAAGGGTCAGCAGTTGAAGTTGGTTCGCAACCCTTACTACTGGGAAGCTGGCAAACCGTACCTAGATTCTGTGACATTTAAGATTGTCTCGGACTCCAATACACGGGCTAATCAGATCCAAGGAAATCAAGCCCAGATCAACGAGTTTCCATCATTCTCCAGCGTCAAGACTCTCAAGAGCACTCCGGGCGTTAAAGTCACTGCATTCCCATCGAGCGCCGTGAATTTCTTGATCTTCAACAACACGAAGGCTCCTTTCAACGATATCCATGTACGCAAAGCGCTTGCATATTTGGTGAATAAGCCAGCAATTGTCAGCGCCGTTCTCTTCGGAAATGGAACTCCGGCCGGGGCATACATGTCACCAACTTCTTGGTCACACAATGCTGCGATCAAGGGTTTGCCATTCGATGTGACCAAGGCAAAGGCCGAGTTGGCGCTATCTACTGTGCCGAAGGGCTTTACGGCGAAGATCACCATTTATACAGGTAACGCCGATCAGAATTCAATGGCACAAATACTTCAAGCTGAAGCTGCGAAGATTGGCGTTACTTTGACTATTCAGCAACTTGATCCTTCGGCATACAATGCCGCAAGAGATGGTAAGTCATATGACATTGAGTTTAGTTACGACACAACAGACATCATCGACCCAGATGAAATCATCCGATTTACTGGCGTTCTTGATGGCGGAGGTTCATCGCTCTGGTCATATTACGACAACAAGTCCATAGCCAAGATGGCTGCTGATGCTGTTCTTGTAACTGATCAAGCAAAGCGCAAAGTGATCTATGACAAGATTCAAGCGCAGTTTGATGCCGATCAGCCTATGGTTCCACTTTACTATTCTCCAGATTTGTACTCCTACACGAATAAAGTTCAAAACTTTAGCCCGTTCGTCACAGGAAATTACAATTTGAGAAATGTGTGGCTATCAAAGTAAGAAATCAATGAAATTGCAGAGTGCTCAACTAGATTGGGCACTCTGCAATTTTTCTTATAGTTTCAAGAAACTTCAAAGTTCCAACTAATAGTAGGAAAGGGTGAGCAGGCCGTGATTCGTTTTCTCGTAAAAAGAATTGGTCTGCTGATTCCGGTGGTCTTTGGAATTATCACCGCAACTTTCGTATTGATGCATGCAACTCCAGGTGACCCCGCGCTGACATATTTGGGGAACCACCCGACACCTGCCGCAATCGCAGCACTGCATCACCAGTGGGGTTTAGATCGCTCACTGGGGAGCCAATACTTGCATTTCATTGGTGGATTGTTTACTGGTGACCTTGGTCGCTCCCTCTTCTACAACCAGACCATCGTCAAACTGCTAGCTCTTAAACTTCCACCGACTTTATTGCTCATGATCATGGGATCTTTTTTTGGGATTATTTTCTCACTACCTTTGGCAATTTTGACTGCGGTGAAGAAGAACAAATTTATTGACCATTTTATAAGCTGGGTTAATGCCGTGATTTTGGGTATGCCTATTTTTTTTATAGGAGCGATGGGGATTCTGTTCTTCGCACTCAAACTTCAAATATTTCCGGTCGGCGGCTACGGAACAACTTTGCGGGAGCATCTTTGGTCTTTGACTCTGCCCAGCCTCACTATAGGTCTGGGACTGGTCCCGCTCTTAGTAAGAAGTTTGCGCACATCGGTTATTGAATCACTCGATAGTGAGTACGTGGCCTTTGCTCGTTCGAAGGGCCTCAAAAACATATCAATTTGGCTCAAGTATGCGCTGCGCAATGGGAGCATCTCTGGTTTGAGCATCCTTGGCATTCAGGTCGGCTATCTCGCTGGTGGCTCTTTGGTCATCGAAAATGTTTTTGCGATCCCAGGAATGGGATCCTTCTTGATGACCGGAATCTTGAATAGAGATTTTCCTGTCGTGCAAGGAGCAACCCTAACCTTCGCAATGCTGGTCGTTCTCGTCTACTTGCTGACGGATGTCGGTTATGCCCTGCTTGATCCACGTGCGAGGTTTAAGTGATGAGTACCGTACCTGTGGCTAAAGAATCTCTGATGGCGCGAATGCGCAATATTCGTGTCACAAATGTCCGCCTCTATCTTGGTATTACGATCATTTCTGTAGTCATTTTGATGGCGATTTTTGCATCTCATCTCACCAAATTCAGCCCAATCACTCAAGATCTCATGAACACTTTAGCAAGCCCTTCGTCCAAGCACTTATTGGGTACAGACAACTTGGGCAGAGATGTATGGAGCCGCTTGCTCTTTGGTGCACGCACTGATTTATTCTTGGCCTCCGCTGCAGTGTTAGCCCCATTTGTTATTGGCACATTAATTGGCGCCATCAGCGGGTATTTCTCTGGTTGGCTCGACACGATTGTCATGAGAATTGCAGATATTGTTGTTGCATTTCCCTTTTATGTTCTTGTTATTAGTTTGGTATTTATTTTGGGTAACGGTGTTTCCAGTATTTTCATCGCAATCACCGTTGTGAGCTGGGTT
>JBAWYW010000037.1:0-6461 GCA_037143395.1 Actinomycetes bacterium
GCGGTTCCGCGTGGATGGCGCGATGATAACAACAGAATTATTCGCCAAGTTGCATCTGGCTATTCTCAAGCTACTGTGGTTGATTGGGCAAGCATCTCGCAAGGTCACCCAGAATATTTTGCACCAGATGGCATCCATCTCAACGATGTTGGCGGCGATGCTTACGTTGGAGCAATTAGTGAAGCACTCGGTAATTCAATTCCACAATTAAAATCTAAATGATTCCAAAAAAAAACCCCTCAGATTCTGAGGGGCTTTTTCAATTTCTATTTACTTGTATTGTCCTGGAAGACCAAATGCAATCTTTCCAAGCACTGTGGTTCCGACTGCAGTAGCTCCGCCGCCGTAAACTGCTGAGACCTTAAATGATGTCCAGCCTGCGGTATCACCCTTTGTAATGTTGAGCGAAAGCTGGGTAGCGGGAACCGTTGCAAGCATGGCGTATGCAGCGCCATTTACTGATGCTTCAACGTTATAACTTGTAAGTCCTGTAGACGTTGCAGGTGCCTTCCAAAGGATTGTTGCACCAGTTGATGTTGAATGAGCAACAATACCTTCTGGACCAGAACCTGCTGGGGCCATGTTGTCAGATGAAGAAGATGACTCCGCTGGAGCGGCAGATGTTTCTGCTGGAGCGGCAGAGGTTACTTCTGCGGTGCTTGCAGGTGTTGTTGAGGATCCACTTGTTGATGAGTTGTTATTACGAGCAACAACGATAATTGCAAGCAACACAACTGCAGCAATAACAGCTACAACAACACGTGAAGACGAGCGTTGTTCGCTAGTGCTTCCACCTTTACTTGGAGCAGACTTTGGTGGCGTTGCAGATGCTGTAGAGCGAGGAAGTGGAGTCGAAGAAATAGATGAACTTCCACCTGAAAGTGGGACATCTGGAATAACAATGCGAGATGCTGAGCGCTTAGCGGTCTTCTTTGCTGAACGCTTTGCTGTCTTTTTAACGGCACGCTTTGCTGTCTTTTTAACGGCACGCTTTGCTGTCTTTTTAACGGCGCGCTTTGCTGTCTTTTTAACGGCGCGCTTTGCAGAAGTCTTTTTAGCTGCTGACTTCTTTGCGGTCTTTTTAGCGGTTTTCTTTACTGCCACTTTGTCTCCCCTTGGTGAATTGATTTGTGAAAATCAGTTAATGCTTACACACAAACTACTGCGTAAATAGTACCCCAGAAGAAGGGTGGATAAAGAGGGGCTCGGCCACGATGACTAGAGAAGTGCAACCAAATCTGGCGTAATTGCGCGCAGAGCCTTACCTCTATGGCTGATCTCATCTTTTTCATGCGCGGGCATCTGTGCGGTTGTGCGCGACTCACCAAGTGGTTGGAAAATTGGGTCATAGCCAAAACCGTGTGTCCCCCGTGGCGTGTCCACGATCTCACCCACCAATTCACCTACGTGCGTGACTTCAAGTCCAGAATTTTTATCGCCAACTGGAAAGACTAAAGCCACACTGCAGACAAATTGGGCGCCTCGATTTGAACTACCAGTCGCTGCAAAGTCTTCTAAAACTTTTTCAAGATTAGCCTTGTCATCTCCATGAACTCCGGCCCAGCGAGCTGAATAAATTCCTGGCTTTCCTCCGAGGGCATCAACACACAATCCACTGTCATCTGCCAAAGCAGGAATTTTTGTGAATGCACTTACAGCGCGAGCTTTGAGCAAGGCATTTTCGGTGAAGGTATTTCCTGTTTCTTCCACATCTGGCATATCTGGAAACTCAGCAAGCCCTAAAACATGCACATCAATATTTGCAGCCTTAAGCATGCGCTCTAGCTCTTCTACTTTTCCTAGATTTCGAGTAGCAAGAACAACTTTCTTCATGCTTATTTTGCTAGCGCCGCTTTTTGCAAGGCGGATAGCTCAGCGCATCCTGCAACACCTAGATCAAGTAATTGATTGAGCAGGTCGCGATCAAAGGGAACTCCCTCTGCAGTTCCTTGAACTTCAACAAAGCTACCGTTTCCCGTGCAGACAATATTCATATCTGTATCCGCGTCAACATCTTCGACATATGCAAGATCAAGCATTGGAACACCTTTAATAATTCCCACACTTACGGCTGATACGGAATCACGCAGTGGTTGTCTATCTTTCAAGATATGGCCTTCACCCTTTGCCCAATTGATTGCATCAGTAAGTGCAACATAAGCACCGGTGATTGCAGCGGTACGTGTTCCACCATCTGCCTGTAGTACGTCACAGTCAAGAACGATGGTGTTCTCGCCAAGTGCTTTGGTATCCACAATTGCTCGGAGTGAGCGACCAATTAATCTAGAAATCTCTTGTGTACGACCACCTAGTTTTCCTTTAACACTCTCTCGATCACTGCGAGTGTGAGTGGAGCGAGGCAACATTGCGTATTCACTTGTTACCCAACCTTCACCTTTTCCCACTAGCCACCTAGGAACACCTGGTGTGAAGGATGCAACACAGAGAACTTTTGTATTTCCGAACTCCACCAAAACAGAGCCTTCGGCATTCTTGAGCCAATTGCGAGTGAAGGAAATAGGACGAAGCTGATCTGCTTTGCGACCATCTGCACGTGAACTCATTAACTTCTCCCTAAGTGATTTATATTGAAGATGAAACGTTACTTACTTCTGGACCAAGAAACCTTGAGGCTAACTTACTAAAGCTTGTGGTATCTCCTGTTGCAACAAACTTATGCTTGGGTGCCCCGCTGGTATTGAGCATGTCATTTTCAACAAGAGCTCTATAAAGATCTTTCGCAGTTTCCTCAGCGCTAGAAACAAGAGTTACGCCATCTCCCATGACGTAGGAGATAACACCTGTGAGAAGTGGATAGTGCGTGCAACCTAGAACCAAGGTATCAACACCTGCATCTTGAAGTGGTTTTAAATATTCACGTGCAAGTGAGGTGATGGCCGCCCCTGATGTTTCTCCGCGTTCAACAAACTCCACAAATTTTGGACATGCAGCAGAGGTAATCTCTAACTGAGGAGCTGCTGCAAATGTATCTAGATATGCGCCCGATTCAATAGTCGCATTAGTTCCAATAACTCCAACTTTGCCGCTTCTTGTTGCCGCAACAGCTCTTCGAACAGCAGGTTGGATAACTTCAATGACCGGGATTTCATAACGCTCGCGAGCATCACGTAACATCGCGCTACTTGCTGTGTTGCAAGCAATGACAATTGCTTTCACACCTGATGCAACGAGTTGATCCATAATTTCTAAAGCGAATGCGCGAACTTCCGCTAAAGGACGTGGTCCATATGGCCCGTGAGCAGTATCTCCAACATAAAGAATGGATTCACCAGGCAGTTGATCAATAATTGCTCTGGCAACCGTTAAACCACCAACGCCGGAATCAAAGATTCCAATAGGCGCATTAGGACTCGGCTTAGCTGGGCTCACCTGCGAAGTCTATCGGGCATTATTTATAACTCTTAATATCCACTACGTGAGCATTAAATCAAGCAGATTACTCTGCAGCCATCCAAGCCAAAAGTAGACCGCATACAAAGGTTTCTGGGGGTCTTCTTCGGGCAGTGCCTCAAATTTCTCAAAGCTAGATTCATTGATTTCAAGGCGAACTGAAAGTGCAATACGTAAATCATTTATAACAGCAAGCCATGTAGCGCTATCAAGGTCTTCAATGACGCCGGGATTATTGCTATCCACAATTACCGCTAGCGCCTCTCTTGCCTTGCGAAGCGTGGCATTCTTTTTACTACGCATTGCAGGCTCTGTGAACCTTCTAAAGTCTGCTGCAGATTCAGGATCAGCATATGCATTTGGAAGTAAGCGAAGAAGTACTGGGTCTTCCGGTGTTGCTACTTCGTCGGGAGCAGGCTTGAGCTGGTGCATGAGCTGGGCAAAGGGATCACTCTCGTCATAATGATGGGGAATATCGTCAACACCAAGCAGTTCAAGTAGCTGCTCAACAAGGTTAATTAATATGTGCGCCTCATCAACTGTGAGATCCAATAGGTAGTTGTCCTCTTCACGGGTGAATTCAGACATTTGATGCTTTACACCTTGTCATCACGTTGAAGGGTTGCCCAGAGCCCATGTTCGTGCAAACGCTGTACATCCCATTCCATCTCTTCTCTACTACCGGACGAAACTACTGCGCGTCCTTCATTATGAACTTGCATCATGAGTTCATTTGCTTTTTCTTTTGAAAAACCAAAAAGCTTGATAAATACATGAACCACATAGGACATGAGATTCACTGGATCGTCCCAAACGATTGTTACCCATGGTTTATCGACGAGTTGGGAAATATGAAGATCTGTTTCACTTTCAATATCAATTAGCGTGTCGGTGCTCATCGTGTTACTACTGTAACGAAAGGTGAGGTACTTAAGATATAGCTTGCATCCTCCGGTGTGCTGACTTGGTATGTGTAGAAACCTGGAACGGCGTTACTGAGCGCAAATGAGAAATTACCATTTGCATCTGTAGTTGTATTCATGGGCGGTATGGGTGAATTCGTAGAAGAAACTATTCCAAGGTTCACAGTTAGACCAGCTACTTTTGGTTGAACTTGTCCGGCAACCGTATATGTGGATCCTGCTTTTATCGACGCAGGAGGTGACCAAGCAATCACTCGGGCAACTTTCACAACCACTGGTGTTGTATCTCCCTCAAGCCTTGTCCATGTTCCATCAATAATCATGCGGGCTGTGACATTACTTCCCCAGAGAACTGGAACTGTAAACGTTCCGTCTGCTGCAGTTGTTCCATCAAAAACATTTGTCCATGCACCATTTGTCCCGAGTACTTGTAAATGCGCAGGAGCGCCAGCAATAGGTGATTTATCAGGCAAGGTAAATGTGCCAGTAATTGAAGTTGGTGTTCCCAGCGTGATTCCCGTTGTGCTTAAAGTTTCATCGCTATCGAGGCTAGCAACTACTTGATCAGGGGCAATTGAGACCGCAACATTGCGAATTGCGGTGAAGGCGAGCGGATCTTCCATTCCAAATGTCCACTCTGAAATACCTGCAAGTCTGTAGGTGTTGATGAGATTTGCACGCAGGGTAAATGACTGCTGATCTTGATACCAAACAGTTCGTGACGCTGTGCAAGATGTGAGAGAACCATTTGCTGCAGTTCCGTTATATGTCTTCTGATAAGTAAAAGTTGACTCTGCATACTGAGGATTAAAAGTTGGGGTTGCTCCATAGGCAGCTGCAAGGGCTGTTGCATCGTGCATAGCAAATACTGCTGAAACTCCTTTTGCGACAGTCTTTGCATAGTTAACCGGAAGTGTTGGGCATACTCCACTCACACTTGTTACCCAGTCGCGGCCATATCCAGGAATTCCGACATACACTTTTGAAGCAGGTATTACAGAGACGGCATATGTAATTGCCCGTGTTGCCCAATCGAGAGGACCAATTGGTCCGGGAGATGTAGTTGAAAAGTCATAAGCCATGATGTGAAGTTGATCAATCATGGATGCCACTTGTGGCCATGCATATTGGTAATAACCTTTTTTACCTGTTGCGGGATCAAAAGAAGGAGGGGTTGTAATAGAAAGTAATTTTCCTTGAGCGTGGAGCGCAGCAGAAAGTTCTTGAATGAATTGGACCCACCTCACTTGGGTTGTGGGCCAACTTGAAATTGGATCAACGTAGGCAAAATCTTCAAAATCTAAATCGATCCCATCAAATTTATTGCTCATAACCAAATTTGTAATAGTGCTCACGATGCTCGCCCGAGACGCTGGGTCCGCGAGCAAGTTTGAAAGTATTAGTGGAGTGGGCTTGCCAGTTGTCGGATTGGTATTTGTTCCGTCAGTAATTGTTGGAATGATTTTATAACCAGCACTCTGCAGTTGCGAGAGAGGCCCAGCCATCGGGAAACTTGGATTAGCTGGGGTATAGAGATCTGTAATGGTGTTTTTATTCTTCAGTGTGTACCAAAATGGTGAGACTTGACTGATGAGATCTGCATTACCCATGGCAGAAGGTAGTGATGTCTTCATTGAATAATAAGGAATCCATCCAGAAAGTATCTTCCTTGGAGGGTTTGCTGCTTGGGCGACAAAACTTGAGCTAAATAATGAAAATACTGAGGCAAATACCGTTAAGTAAATCCGCCGCTTCTTCATCACGCTTTCTTTAACCCGCTATAAATCTCTTTGCATGTTGGGCAGATAGGAAATTTTTCAGGATCACGTGTGGGAACCCATTTCTTTCCGCAAAGGGCGGTAACCGGCTTTCCCGTGACCATAGCCTCGGTGATCTTTTCTTTCTTCACATAGTGCGAGAATCGTTCGTGATCACCCTCATCGGTTGGAGACAGGCGCTCTTCTTCTAGAACATCTACCCCACCGTTACCACCAAAGGGGTTACTAAACGGGTTTTTCACGTTCACAATCTTATCGCGTACGATTGCGTAATGAAGGATCTACTGCGCACCGCCGACTTAAGTCGCGCTGATGTCGAGCTACTTTTAGATACAGCAGCAGATTTCGC
>JBAWYW010000038.1:0-6348 GCA_037143395.1 Actinomycetes bacterium
CATGGGAAGGCACCGGAGACGGACATGCCCTTGCTCTAAAAGCAGGCGGTCGCCTGAAAGATATGGAATTTATCCAATTCCATCCAACAGGAATGGTTTGGCCTCCATCTGTTCGAGGACTACTCGTAACTGAATCAGTACGCGGTGATGGTGGAGTTCTCACAAATTCAAATGGTGAGCGCTTTATGTTCAATTACATTCCAGATGTGTTCAAAGATAAGTATGCAGACAATGAAGCAGAAGCAGATCGTTGGTATACAGATCAGACCAATAACCGCCGCCCTCCCGAACTCTTGCCACGTGATGAAGTGGCCCGCGCAATTAATGCTGAGGTAAAAGCAGGTCGTGGCAGCGAACACGGTGGTGTTTATCTCGATGTTTCAAAGCGTCTTCCTGCAGAAGTCATCAAAAAGAAGCTTCCATCTATGTGGCATCAGTTCTATGAACTTGCTGGTGTTGATATTACGAAAGAGGCAATGGAAGTTGGCCCAACATGTCATTACGTCATGGGTGGAGTCGATGTTGATCCAGATAGCGCAGCTGCTATCGGTGTGCCAGGACTTTTTGCTGCAGGTGAAGTTGCAGGTGGAATGCATGGCTCCAACCGCCTTGGCGGTAATTCACTTTCAGACCTTTTGGTCTTCGGTCGCCGGGCAGGAATTGGGGCTGCAAATTATGTGAAGAGCTCAGGCACAAACCCTGTGAGCGATGCATCTCTAAAGTCAGCACAGGAAAAAGTCGAAAAGCCTTTCACGCAAAGCGGTGGCGAGAATCCATATGCGCTTCATCAGGAACTTCAAGAACTCACCCAATCACTTGTTGGAATCATTAGAACCAAGAAAGAATTGGAAGAAGCACTTGCAAAGATTGCTGAACTTCGTGTTCGAATCGGAAAAGTTTCAGTTTCTGGGGATCGTCAATTTAACCCAGGGTTCCATCTTTCATTTGATTTAGACAACATGCTTCTCGTTGCTGAATCAACCGCGCTTGCCGGCCTTACCCGCGAAGAATCACGAGGAGGACATACACGCGATGATTTTCCAGGAATGTCAGCTGATTGGCGCCAAGTTAATTTAATCTGCACATTTGATGGAAAAAAGGTTTCAATTGAAAAGAATCCTCTACCTTCAATGCCTAAGGAACTATTTGAACTTTTTGATCCACACGAACTTGAGAAATATATGACGCCAGCTGAAATGTCGAAGGGTGGTTCCAACTGATGGCACGCAAACTTAATCTGCGAATTTGGCGGGGCAATTCAACAGATGGCGCCCTACAAGACGTCACAGTAGACGCAATGGAAGGTGAAGTAATTCTTGATGTAATCCATAGAGTTCAAGCAGAGCAAATGAATGATCTGGCTGTGCGTTGGAATTGTAAGGCTGGCAAGTGTGGTTCTTGCTCAATGGAAATTAACGGAAAACCTCGCCTTGCCTGCATGACACGAGTTTCGACATTTGAAGATGGCGAGACGGTAACAGTTACCCCTTTGCGTGCGTTCCCTGTTATTAAAGATTTGGTCACTGACGTTTCCTTTAATTATAAGAAAGCAATGCAGATCCCTGCGTTTCAACCGCCAGCTGATCTCAAGCCAGGGCAAGCTCGCATGCAACAAGTTGATGTTGAGCGTAGCCAAGAATTTAGAAAATGTATTGAGTGCTTCCTATGTCAAGATACTTGTCACGTTATTCGTGACCATGAAGAAAATAAGAAATCTTTCGCAGGACCACGTTTCTTTATCCGAATCGCTGAATTAGATATGCATCCGCTAGATGTACTGCGCAACCGTAAGAAGAGTGCTCAAGAAGAGCATGGACTTGGAATGTGTAACATCACTAAGTGCTGTACTGAAGTTTGCCCAGAGCACATTAAAATCACAGATAATGCGATTATTCCGATGAAGGAGCGCGTAGTAGACGTTAAATATGATCCATTGCGGTGGCTTGGCTCAGTTATTCGGAAGCGTGACGGTATTCTTTAAGCATGAAACTTATGCTCCGTTGGGGGATATTGGCACTAGCGGTTTGGGCATCAACTGGTCTTATTCCAGGGATAAAAGTCCACGGTGGTGCTTGGTCTTATCTTTGGGTCGCACTCCTATTTTCCGTGATTAACACTTTTCTTGGTTCACTCATAAAAATTCTCACACTGCCAGCAGTTATTTTGAGTGCTGGATTGTTTCTTTGGGTCATTAATGCAGCGATGCTTGAACTCACTGCAAAGTGGAGTACAGCACTAACAATCACATCCTTTTGGTCAGCGCTCTTTGCTTCACTCATTATTAGTCTTGTTACCGGAATTGGCCATCGTTTAACTAAACGCCCTCAAACCTATTAATTAGAGATACCTACGTGGTTATCAAAGAAAAAGAGTTATACAAGATCGCTTTTGTAGCAAGCGGCGGAGTCATCGGTTCACTTGCGCGTTGGTTAGTCTCCCTTGGAATTGTCGATCACGGATTCCCATGGGCAACTCTTCTTGTGAACTACGTGGGTTCGGTAATCCTTGCAGCCCTAGTTCTATATGCAAAGCACCATAAATCACATAAATGGTGGTGGAGGCCAGCGATTGGTACCGGTTTCTGCGGCGGTTTTACTACTTATTCAGCATTTGCTCTCAAGATTGATCAATATCTCAGTAATGGAAATATACATTCGGTTTTAACATATTCACTTGCATCATTAGTTGGCACATACATCTTGGTTTTTGCCACAAATGAGATCCTTCATACGAAGTGGGTGCGTAAGTGAGAGTAATTCTTATTGCACTCGGAGCTGGTCTCGGAGCGCCTCTTCGTTATCTCATTGATAAACACATGAAGAAGCTTCATAGCTCACTTGTCCCCTTAGAGACTCTGCTTATAAATATTTTGGGCTCATTTGTTCTAGGGCTGACAGTCCACCGCTCTGCAAATGTGGGATTCCTTTTAGGAACAGGTTTCGCAGGGGCCTTTACGACGTGGTCAGCATTTGCCCTTGAGACCCATGATTTGTTTAAAGAGAAGAAACGTGGAATTGCATGGGTCTATTTGACACTTACTCTTGTCCTAGGTGTTTCTGCTGCTGCGGTAGGTAACGCTCTTTAATTACTGACGAAGAATATTTGCCATCCATACTTCCACTTCATCAGGATGACTTGGTAGTGATCGACTTAAATTTTGATATCCAGATTTAGTAACGAGTACATCATCTTCAATTCGCACACCGATTCCGCGATATTCAGCTGGGAAAAGCTCGTCATCAGGATGAATATAAAGTCCTGGTTCAACAGTCAAAATCATTCCTGCTTCAAGTATGCCATCACGGTATTGATCGTTACGAGCCTCTGCGCAATCATGGACATCCATACCAAGCATGTGGCTGGTTCCGTGCACACTCCATCTGCGGTGGTATCCACCATCTGCTTTCAGTGAATCTCCAACAGAAACTGGAAGAACACCTAAATCTGCTAAACCTTGAGCCAACACAGCCTGCGCTGCATCATTGATATCTTTAAATTTCGCCCCGGCTTTTACTGCATTAAATCCAGCCTTTTGAGCTTCATAAACAAGTGTGTAGATATGTCTTTGAGCGGGAGTGAACTTTCCATTGATTGGAATTGTGCGCGTGATATCTGCGGTGTAGTGAGATTCCATTTCAATCCCAGCGTCAACTAGCATTAAATCTCCAGGTCGAACATCCCCGTCATTCTTAATCCAATGCAAAATACACGCATGTGAACCCGCTGCTGCGATCGTGTCATAACCTAATTCATTACCTTCAAGACGGGCTCTTCCAAAGAATGCTGCTTCAATAATTCGCTCACCACGCTTAACAGAAGTTGCAGCTGGAATCGCTTTAACAATGTCCACAAATCCTCGGGCAGTCGCATCAACGGCCTTCTGCATCTCGTTGATTTCAAAGGAATCTTTAACTAGACGTGCGGCAGAAAGCCAACTATCCAGCGCCTTCTCGCGTCTCTTATGTTTCTCAACTCTCTTATCTACAGCTTTATCGTGACCACGCAGAACCACAGTATCCGCGCCATCTCGCAAGACTCCAGGAAGAGTATCGATATGCATCACCTTGATACCAAAGCGCTTCTCCGTTTCTTCGGTTGTCATCCGGCGGCCAACCCAAAATTCACCATGTGTGGCATCTCGATAAAATTCTTCACTGTCTCGTGTTGAACGTGGGTGGATATAAAGGAGTGCTTCGTGTCCATTTGAACGAGGCTCCATCACAAGAACAGATTCGGGAACGCTCTCACTCGCGGTTATTCCTGTCAGCCAACTGAAAGCAGAGTGAGCACGAAATCTGTAATCAGTGTCGTTGGTGCGCACTTTTAAAGCACCAGCAGGAATGACTAAGCGTGTGCCAAAAAATTCATTTGAAAGTTTGGTACGGCGATCTCTACAGAATCGAGCAGCCTCTGACTCTTTAATGCCAACAAGTGGAGTTGGGGCCCAACCCTGTTTCATAAATTCGGCCATACCAAGAGGTGTGGGTAGGTCGTAATTACGAGTGCCATCCTCGCTCTTGCCGGTGCTACTCATAATGAAAAGAGTACCGCCTTAGAGCTGATCGCGAATAGCCCACAAATCAAGGAAGACTGGGTGAGAGATAGTGGTGTTTAAGTAATCAACTCCAGAGGATCCACCGGTTCCTGTTTTATGCCCAATTGTGCGTTCAACCATTTTCACATGCCGATAGCGCCATTCTTGAAGCCCTTCATCAATATCAACAAGACGCTCACAGATCATGGAAGTCTCGGGATCTTTTTGGTGGATTTCAAGCAAAATATTTTGCACTTCTTTGTTTGGTTCATAGTGCACAGAGAAATCACGATCTAAATATTTATTGGGGATCAAGTACCCACGCTTAGAAAAATAAACAAGGGCAGAATCCCAAACACTGCGCTGCGCCTTAATCTGACTAATCTTCTCTTGAGCATCTGGTGGCAAGTGGCCTGACATCTTCGAATCTCTTCGGCCAAGGACCGCTTCGACTTCTCTAAACTGCGCTGATTGAAAACCAGAGGATGAGGCAAGAAAACTACGGAATGAATTAAATTGCCGGGGAGTCATTGTTTCTAAAATATCAATTTGTGAAACGCAAACTTTAAGAATTGTGCGAATTCTTCCTAAAGTAGCAAGGGAAGAGTAGGTATCGCCTAGCTCAAGATTCTTCTGGGCATGTTTAAACTCGTGGAGAATTTGCTTAAACCAAAGCTCGTATGTCTGGTGAATAATAATAAAGAGCATCTCATCATGCTCTGGGCCAACAGATACAGTTCGTTGGAGTTTTAAAATCTCATCAATGGCTAGATATGAAGAATATGTGAGGGCTGACTCGTAATCACTCATGTTACTTTCACATCTTTTGTAGAAACCTTTTCATACTGCCGTGTAGAGGTGAGATCGCGAAGTCGGGCAAAGCCATCCCAAATTTCAACAAAACTTGTAGGAAGTGGTGAGATCGCAACACGGATTGAATTAGGTTCCCGGTAATCAGGAATCACATTTGCAAATTGACGAAGAGCAATTGAAATTCGCTTTGCTTCAGGATGTACAAGTGAGATATGCCCACCTCGTTCTGATGAAACTCTAGAAGTATTGAGTTCAAAACCAAGCTCTTTAAGCCAAGCGTCATAGAGGGCAATCATCATCTCTGTGCCAGCTGCGCACTTGGCTTCGATGGCATCGATACTTGCCTCTTCGATCATTTCAAATGCAGTATTAATGCATCGCAAACCAACAATGGATGGGCTAGCAATTTGAAACCCACGCATGCCATCATTTTTTTCAAAGACCTCACCCATAGCAAATTGATCACGTTGGGCAAACCAACCCTGTATGGGGACCTGTAGTTCTTTTTGGAATTTATGTGAAACGTAAAGCCATGCTGGTGCACCAGGACCAGAGTTTCCGTACTTATATGTGCAGCCAACAACAAGATCTGCTCCGTATTTATCTAAATTGAGATTGATCGCTCCCACCGCGTGGCTTGCATCCCAAATAGCAAGTGCGCCATACTTACGAGCAAATTCTGTTAGCCCTTTAACATCATTTCTTGCTCCGGAACGATATTGAATTACTTCAAAGGTAATAAAAGCAACATCCTCTGACATATAAGGCTCAAGAAGTTCAGGAGTGATCCGTTCATGTACTGCGCTACTTCCCACTTCATTATCGATCTCAATAAGTTTTAGTCCATGTTTTTTTGCTAATCCTTGAAGGATGTAACGATCTGTCGGAAAGTTCCCTTTATCGGTGATGATTGTCTTTCGACCTGGGCGCGCTGCAAGTGCGGCTCCAACAAGTTGATAAAAATTCACAGAAGTTGTGTCACATGCAAGAACTTGGCCAGC
>JBAWYW010000039.1:0-6279 GCA_037143395.1 Actinomycetes bacterium
TTCTGAGCTTTAAAGTAATCCTGCGTAATGCGCAGCAGATCCTTAGCGATCATGAGCGTTAATGATCACCAGATGCGAGCTTGGCAGCTTTATCTGCTTCAAGTAGGGCGTTAATAACATCATCTAGATCACCGTTCATTACAGCATCAAGATTATTCGCCTTAAAGTTCACGCGGTGATCACTGAGGCGGTTTTCTGGATAGTTGTACGTGCGAATGCGCTCTGAGCGGTCAACAGACTTCACCTGTTCCTTGCGTGCCTCAGATGCAATTCTGTCTGCCTCTTCTTGGGCTGCGGCAAGCATGCGAGCACGCAAGATACGAAGGGCTGATTCCTTATTTTGGAGCTGCGACTTCTCGTTCTGACATGAAACAACAATGCCTGTTGGAATATGGGTAATTCGCACGGCAGAGTCTGTCGTATTCACAGATTGTCCACCTGGACCAGAAGAGCGGTACACATCGATACGTAAGTCTTGCTGGCGAATTTCAACATCTACTTCATCTGCTTCAGCCAAGATCAATACTCCCGCCGCAGATGTGTGAATACGTCCCTGCGATTCGGTTTCAGGAACTCTCTGCACGCGGTGCACTCCGCCTTCAAACTTTAACTTGGCGTAAGGAGTGTGGCCGGGTTCTGCTGTTCCCTTGGATTTAATCGCCATAGAAATATCTTTATATCCGCCCATTTCAGAGTCGGTTGCATCAATAATTTCGGTCTTCCAGCCATTTTTTTCCGCATAACGCTGATACATGCGCAGTAGATCTCCAGCAAAGATCGCCGATTCATCGCCGCCCACACCTGCTTTAATTTCCATAATGACATCGCGATCATCGTTAGGGTCGCGAGGCAATAGAAGCTCTTCAAGTTTTTCTTCGGTCTCTGCGACCTTTGCAGTGAGGGCAGGGAGCTCGCTTTCAAATGCTGCATCCTCTGCTGCCATCTCTTTAC
The DNA here is from genome assembly GCA_037143395.1 of Actinomycetes bacterium. Lineage (GTDB taxonomy): Bacteria > Actinomycetota > Actinomycetes > Nanopelagicales > Nanopelagicaceae > PALSA-747. The sequence continues at coordinate 952 of JBAWYW010000039.1, forward strand.
CTGCTGCTAAATCATCTGTTGCAGATTTCCATGCTCGGTAGCCTGCAATAACGGGGCCGAGTTGGGCATAGCGCTTACCAAGTTTGCGAGCTTTACCTTGATCGCTGTGAATAGAAGGATCAGCGAGTTCTTTTTCAAGTTCAACGTATTCAACGAGCAAGTCTGAGACATTGCCGAATTTGTCACTCATCTGATTCTCCCTTCGCTAGATAAAACTTTTGTGAAATAAAAAAGACCGCGGGCGCCCAGGGGGCACCGTTCGCGGTCTTTTAAAGAAAGCTACTTTGCGTCTGTTGACTTTCCAAAACGCTTTTCGAATGCTGCTACGCGGCCGCCAGTATCCAAGATACGTTGCTTGCCGGTGTAGAAAGGGTGGCATTCAGAACATACTTCAACATAAATTGAGCCAGATGGCTTTGTTGAGCGAGTTGTGAAAACTTTGCCGCAACCACAGGTAACAGTGGTGTCGAAATACTCTGGGTGAATCTCTGGCTTCATTTTTTTACCATTTCTTATATTGAACGTACTGGGTCGGAAATCCCGTGAACCAGTGGGGTAAATCTACCTCAGCCACCGTTGGTGGTGGAAATCGCCTCAGACTCAGTGATCGTGGTCTTCTGGATCTGCATGAGGAACTCCACGTTGCTCTTGGTGCCCTTCATCTTGTCTAGAAGCAGCTCAAGTGCCTGTTGGGACTCAAGAGCATGAAGTACTCGGCGAAGACGCCAGACGATATTGAGCTCTTCTTTGCCCATAAGGATTTCTTCCTTACGAGTACCTGAAGCATCAACATCAACGGCTGGGAAAATACGCTTATCTGCAAAACGACGATCGAGTTTAAGTTCCATGTTTCCTGTGCCCTTGAACTCTTCGAAAATAACTTCATCCATCTTTGAACCGGTTTCAACAAGTGCGGTTGCAAGAATGGTGAGTGATCCGCCGTTTTCAATATTACGAGCCGCACCAAAGAACTTCTTTGGTGGGTAGAGCGCTGCTGAATCAACACCACCAGAAAGAATTCTTCCTGACGCAGGGGCTGCGATGTTATAGGCACGTCCAAGACGAGTAATTGAGTCAAGGAGCACAACTACGTCGTGGCCCATCTCAACTAAACGCTTTGCGCGCTCGATAGCTAGCTCGGCAACACTGGTGTGATCATCAGCTGGGCGATCGAAGGTCGAAGCAATAACTTCACCCTTCACGCTGCGCTGCATATCTGTTACTTCTTCTGGGCGCTCATCAACAAGTACAACCATCAAGTGAACCTCTGGGTTATTTGTTGTGATCGCATTAGCAATTGACTGCAAGACCATGGTCTTACCAGCCTTGGGCGGAGAAACGATCAGACCACGTTGTCCCTTTCCAATAGGTGCAACAAGATCAATAACACGAGTAGTCAAAATGTTTGGCTCAGTCTCCAAGCGCAGACGATCTTGCGGATAAAGTGGAACAAGCTTTGCAAAGTCAACGCGGTCACGCGATGCTTCTGGCTCAAGTCCGTTGACTGTATCTAGGCGCACAAGTGCGTTGAACTTTTCTTTACGCTCACCTTCGCGAGGTTGGCGCACCTGGCCTGTGATGACATCTCCCTTGCGCAATCCGTTCTTGCGGATCTGCTGCAGAGAAACATAAACATCGTTTGGTCCTGCTAAATAGCCTTGTGTGCGAATGAATGCATAAGAATCCAAGATGTCGAGTAACCCGCCAACTGGAACTAATACATCATCTTCTGAAATCTGAATTTCGCGCTCTTGGCGCTCACCGCGTTCTCCGCGGTCACGGAAGCGTCCACGATCACGTCGGTCATTGCGACCACCACGTCCACGGTCACGGTCATTGCCGCCACCATTGCGCTCGTTGTAGTCACGGCGCTGTGATTCGCTACTTTCGCTGCCTGAATTTGATTCTTGCTCTGGTGAATCTTGCATATCGTCACTTTCCTCATCGGAGTCTGCCTTGGCAGATGAGCTCCGGTTGTTTTTCTTATTGCGTGCCTCTTGTCGCTCTAGGCGACGGGCTTCGCGCTCAGCTTTTGCTGACTCTCTATTTGCTGCCTGCAAATCGGCAATGGCTTGAACCAAATCACCTTTGCTCATCTTTGCGGCGCCTTCAATGCCTAGTGATCCAGCGACTTTCTTAAGTTCTGGAAGAAGCATTGCGGATAGTTCACCGGCAGCTTTTGCTGGGCGGTCTTCTGTTGTTGTATCGCTCATGTGTCCTTATTAATTGGGGTTAAGTGTTCTTACTCGTGAATATGAGAAAGAGTCTGATTGCTTGTTTTTTGATTTTTATTCGCGCTTTTCGTTCTTAAGATAAAGAACTGCGCCCTTCAGACAGGTAAAAAGTAGCACAAAGGCTTGGACTACTCAACTCCCGTGCGTGAAATCTCCAGATTTTTAGCCTCAAAGCCAGCTCCCCCAGCCTTGATGATCTCCTCAAGCTCGGTGCCAGAGGAAGTATGAAGTACCAGAACAGATGGACCTGCTCCGCTAATAACTGCTGCCACTCCTGCTTTACGAAGTTTTTCAACAAGCGCCATTGACTTAGGAAATGCTTCCGCGCGATATGACTGATGCAAATAATCTTCTGTTGCAGTGAGCAATAAGTCAGGACGTGTTGATAAGGCAACAGTTAAGAGAGCAGTATGTGAAGAATTAAGCACTGCATCCTTATGAGGAATTGTCTCTGGAAGAAGGGCTCGAGCCTTCTTTGTTGAAAGATGGGCCTCTGGAATAAAGAGCGCTGCTTTAATATTTGGATTCACAGGAATGCTCACTGCGCGTCCTGTTTGAACACCATAAACATCTTCCATCCAAGCAATCGCGGCCCCGCCATGGATTGCTGCGGCAACATTGTCAGGATGTCCTTCTAATTGTGTGGCAAGTGCCATCATCTCTTCAAGAGACATGATCTGATCTCCGCCAAGTACTAATTCTCTGGCTAGCGCTAATCCACCAACAATGGCAGAGGCAGATGAACCAAGCCCGCGTCCATGTGGGGTGACGTTTAAAGCACGCAGCGCTAGACCACGAGGCTTTTGCCCCATGAAATCAAAACCTGCAAGCATAGATTTAATAACAAGATTGTTTTTATCCTTCTTGACTTCATCCGCGCCTTCACCTGTTACATCAACATCGAATGCGACATCATCAAGGATTTGCGCGGCATATCGATCACGAAGATCAAGGGCTAAACCAAATGTGTCAAAACCTGATCCAAGATTGGCGCTCGTTGCAGGAACACTCACTTGAGCCATAGTGGCTTTAAAGGTCAGACGATTAGCGGCCATATCGCTTCTACTTTACTTCAAACCCATAGCAGCTGCTGCTTTTTCAAGATCAACAGGAATCAAGATAGGAGCAGGTGCTCCATCTAATACCCACTGCACATCTTTTAAGCCATTTCCCGTCACAGTAATAACAATCTTCTTACCCTTAGGCAACGCGCCTTGGCTTTGCTTCTTGATCAAACCTGCAATACCTGCAGCACTTGATGGCTCAACAAATATGCCTTCTTTTGCTGCAACGAGGCGATATGCGGCCAAAATTTCATCATCAGTTACTGAATCAATAAGTCCGCCTGATTCATCGCGCGCAGCCACTGCTTGCTGCCATGAAGCTGGGTTACCGATGCGAATTGCTGTTGCAATTGTCTCTGGGTTTGGCACTACTTCTCCGCGCACAATAGGCGCAGCTCCTGCTGCTTGGAATCCCCACATTGCAGGCTTCTTGCTGCTCACGCCATCTTTGGCGTATTCGTTATAACCCATCCAATAGGCGGTGATATTTCCGGCGTTACCAACAGGCAGCGCATGAATATCTGGCGCATCCCCGAGCAGATCAACAACTTCAAATGCAGCGGTCTTCTGTCCTTCAATACGGAAAGGGTTTACTGAGTTCACAAGTGCTACCGGATAATTATCAGCAAGATCACGAGCAAGAGTTAAACAATCGTCAAAGTTCCCATCTACTTGAAGCAGTGTTGCCCCGTGGGCAATAGCTTGAGCAAGTTTGCCCATAGCAATCTTTCCTTGAGGAACTAGAACAACAGGAGTCATGCCGGCTTTTGTTGCATAGGCGGCAGCTGATGCTGAAGTGTTTCCAGTTGAAGCACAGATAACAGCTTTAGCGCCATCTTCGGCAGCCTTAGAGATCGCCATTGTCATTCCACGATCTTTAAATGAACCAGTTGGATTAGTTCCTTCAACTTTGAGCCAAACATCGTTATCTAGCATCTCTGAAAGAACACATGCATAAACAAGCGGGGTTCCGCCTTCACGCAGTGTAATAACAGGGGTCTTTTTAGAGACTGGCAGACGACTGCGATATTCCTCGATGACACCGAGCCACTGATGAGCGCCCTTCTTTGAACCAAAGATTCCCATTAGGCAACAATTCCTTCAACGCGGATAACAGAGACAACTTTCTTAACGATATCTAATGCACGCAAGTCTTTGACTGTATTGGCAAGTGCATCCTCGCGAGCAACGTGAGTAAGCACAACAAGTTCAGCATCTGCCCCGCGTCCTTCTTGGCGCACGGTCATGATCGAAACATCGTTTTTCGCAACAGTGCTGGCAACAGATGCCAATACACCTGGCACATCGGAAACATCCATGCGGATCAAATACCTAGTACGGCTTACTCCAATTGGGGCAATATCTAAATCGGCGTAATCAGTCTCTGTGGGTCCAAGTGAACCCTCATTGCGGTTACGCGCAACAGCAACAAGATCACCCAAAATTGCAGATGCTGTTGGAGTTCCACCGGCGCCTCGGCCATAGAACATCAGATCTCCTGCAGCTTCACACTTCACAAAGACAGCATTAAATGCTTCGCGCACAGCGGCAAGTGGATGAGTATTTGGAATCATTGTTGGGTGCACGCGAACAGAAATTGTCTCTTCTTTGCTCCCGTGCAATTCATTCGCTTCAGCAATTGCAAGGAGCTTAATAACAAAACCCATTGCTTTAGCAACGGCAACGTCATCTGCAGTAATGGCGCGAATTCCCTCGCGGTAGACATCCGTGTCAACCACTTGGGTATGGAAAGCAAGACCTGCCAAGATCGCTGCCTTCGCTGCGGCGTCAAAGCCATCAACATCGGCTGTTGGATCAGCTTCAGCAAACCCGAGCTCTTGTGCCTCTTTGAGAGCTGAGTCAAAGCTTGCGCCTGTCTCATGCATCTTGGTCAAAATGTAATTTGTTGTTCCGTTAATAATTCCCATCACTCGCTCAACGTGGTCTCCCACAAGTGATTCAGCGAGTGGGCGCAAAATTGGAATCGCACCTGCTACTGCTGCTTCGTAATAGAAATCAACATCTGCTTC
>JBAWYW010000040.1:0-6273 GCA_037143395.1 Actinomycetes bacterium
GCTATCGCAACAGATTTTAAGTAACCCAAGACATCTGTAAACCAGAGGCGCACAAAGCGAATACCGCGCTCCTCTAGAGTGCGAAGAACAAACTCTTCTTGACGGCTGATCTCATCGTTCATGTGGCAGATACTGCCAAGTGCGTATTACGGCAATGTTAACGAGCTACTTTTGAGCGCAAATGAGCGCTCTGATGCCAAGAGGCATGCGCTTTATCTAACTCCCATGCACGTGTGGCTCTAATGGAGATTCCGCGAGGTCCTGTCTTTCGCAGGTGACCTTCCACCAAGATCAGTGAAGATCTACGAAGAATCTGTGCGTAATCGGTTTGAGTATCTTCAAAGAAAGTTAAGTCATTACATCCATATCCATCATCTAAGGTTAAAAACATCACTCTCTTACCAGAGCGAACAGGCGGTGTTTGAAGAGCAACTTTTACTCCAGCAACTAAGACGAGCTCATCTGAGCGTTTAGTAATTAGATCACATGAGCGCACAGCGCCTATGTGGTTGAGAAACTGGGCATATTCACTGAGAACATGGGCTGAGATATCTATCCCAAGATTAGATATCTCTTGCTCCATAATCTCTGACTTACTCATATTAGGTAGTCCACTTGGCGAGATATCTGAAGAGAGGAGATTGAAAGAGATCTGAGCGTTATTAGGTTTTTTCTTACTCACAAAGCCCTTCATATCTTTGAGCTTGAGTAGAAGATCTCTGCGGTTGAGTACTCCCTTATCTACTCCGTGGAGTTGATCAAATGCACCAATAGAGATCAGCGCCTCGGTCGTTGGGTAACTTGCTCCTGATCGGTAGATGAAATCAGCGATATCTAGATAGGGCCTACCGGCTGAAATCGTCTCTATCTCGTTGCTACTTATGCCATCTATATCTTGAAGCGACATCCGTATGGCATAGCCACTTGCATCGGGAAGTTCTAATACTTGCCCACTGGATTGGGTATTTGTTGCCACATAAGCAGCTCTAGTTGGCAGTGATGTTCTCTCCACGTGATAACTACCATCAGAGAGGTTGATATCAATAGGGGCGATATGAATTCCCCACTGCCTAGCTTCATCAATGATTAATCTCTTCGGATACATCCCTGGATCGTGTTGCAATACTCCTGCAATAAATGCCGCGGTGTGATGGGTCTTAAGCCACGCTGATTGGTAGGTAGGAAGAGCAAATGCAGCTGCGTGCGCCTTACAAAATCCAAAGGAAGCAAAGGCTCGCAAGATATCCCAGACCTCTGTAACAACTTTCTCTGAATATCCGCGGGCAAGTGAGGTGGGATAAAACCAATCCACTACTTCTTGTTGGCCTTCTGGTGATCCAAGTGCCCGTCGTTTTTCATCACCTTGGGCAAGTGAGCAACCAGTGAGCGTAGAAATAAGGCGAATAACTTGTTCATGAAAAACAACAACGCCTTCTGTCTCAGCGAGAATGCCTTCTAAATCCTTATGGATAAAAAGCCGCTGCCTATGCCCGTGACGGGTATTAATAAAAGGAGTGATCATGTCGCTTTTTACTGGCCCAGGGCGAAAGAGTGAGATATCAATGATTAGATCAGTGAAAGTACTTGGAGCAAACTTGCCCACAAGTTCTCTCTGTCCTGGGCTTTCAATTTGAAATAAACCCAAGGTCTTTGTGGATTTGATGAGATCAAATGTCTTTTTATCATCCAGCGGTATCTGATCAATATCTACCGGGGTCCCTTCGATGCGTTCGATTTCATCTAAGGCATAAGAGATCGCTGATTGCATTCGAACGCCCAAGATATCGAGCTTGAGTAAGCCCAGCGCCTCCACATCATCTTTATCAAACTGCACCATGGGATACCCACTTGCATTGCGCTCTATAGGAGCGAAATCTTGAAGGCGAATATCTGAAAGTGCGATCGCGCATGGATGCATAGATAAATGCCGTGGCAACCCATCAAGGGCGCCAGCAAGATGAATCAGCGCCTTCATCATTGCGCCATCCATCTTTAAGTGAGCAAGTTCTGGAAGCTTGGCAAGAGCGCTAGAAATATTGCGCGCTCTAATATGTGGCATTGATTTAGCGATCATGTCGATCTCCATAGGCGCAATCCCTAAGGCAGCCCCAGCGTCACGAATGGCATGGCGCGCTCTATATGTCTCCACCATCGCAACCGTTGCGCACCGTGATTGATTGCCAGGCTTACTCCAATCACTATCTGCATACTCCTTAAAGACATCGTCATATATTTCAAGGCGTCTATGGGATTCAACGTCGATATCAATATCTGGAAGCTCATGGCGCAGTGGTGAACAAAAACGCTCCATTAGCAAACCCTGCGAAATCGGCTCAACATTAGAAATACCAAGCAGGTAACAGATCAAAGATCCTGCTCCGCTGCCGCGGGCTGATACGCGAATGTTTTTATCGCGCGCTTTTTTAGCAATATCTGCAACGGTAAGAAAATATGAATGAAAGCCAAGCCCATCAATAACTGAGAGCTCATCTTCTAAACGCTCGGCTGCAGCAACAGATGGCGCCCCGCTATATCTGGCAGATAGCCCCTCTGCGCATCTAGCGCGAAGTTGTTCCCGAAGTGCGCTGTGATCAGCAGATCCAAGTACATGCGGCTCTGGAAGGTGAATATCTCCTATACCAATGTCATTGCGAATAGATAGGCGCGCTCTTTGCGCCCAATCATCTGTTGTCTTGAGTAGTGATCTTCCATTGCGCTCACCAGCACGCCGAGCAATCTCATCTGCCACAGCGCTCATCTGCGGTGAGCTCTTGAGATATCCCTCGCTATTGCTGCGTTCAACAATCTTCCCGCTGAGCGAGCGCAAATGCCGCGCAGAATCTAGAACATCTGCAATAGGTCCATCTTTGCGTCCGAGCATTCTGGCTGCATTAGTAAGAACTGCTGGTAGATCGTTATCTCTAGCAAAACCAAGCATCTTTGCTGCATGTGTTGTGGAGTAGGGACCATCACCTTGGGCGTAGTGACTTACGCACTCTATGGCCTGCTCAGCAAAGTACTCACCGGTGGAGTGATAGATCGAGAGCGACTCATTGCTGCGCCTTGCTGCAATAGATGCAGCGAGCGCAGATTCAGGGCCATGCAGAAGCAGAACGTTCTTTGAGTACTCCTGGAATCTATCCAAGATCTCTAGCGTCAAGATCTTCTCATCGCTATTCATATTGATAGCTGTTACTAAGCGATAGAGAGATGAAAGATGCCCACCTTGGGCAAGAAGTGTGACTCTATGTTTCTTTTGAATAAAGCTGATATTGATTCCAAGTATCGGTGTAATACCAGCTGCCTCACACCCTTGGGCAAAGCGAATAGCACCTGCCATCGTGTCCCTGTCGGTCAGTGCCAGCGCGCTCATCTCATAGGAGGCAGCTTTGGCGACAAGCTCTTCCACATGGGCCGCGCCATATTTAAAGGAGTATCCACTTGCTACCCGAAGATGCGTGAAATCTTTATTCATGATTTATCAAAGAGTTATTGAGGGCGAGATGTTGGGCGTATCTGCCAGGTATGAGTGATCTCATCGAATTCGATATCAAAAGTGGCGAGTGTTCCAACAGGAGCAGCCTCTACTCTCCACATTCCTTTGCCTCCATCATCAAAGAGGTTCTCCTCTGTTAGATGATTTCTTCCATCGCTTATGCGATTCCACCAACCTCCAGATTCGCGCCATCTAGATAAGACGGCATGCACGTGAAAGTGAACGCCCTTATAAACAAACTCGATGGGATCACCTTCGGGTGCAAGTACGCGGGCAGGGGCAGGCCCTGCAGCGTGGCTGGCAGGCTTAGGAGCTGGTTTATCGAACATATGTTCGAAAGATAGTGATAACCTCTGACAGAGGCAAGTGCTCCCAAGAGAAGAACTAGGAAGAACTAAAAGAGCGTCTCTGGCTCCCCCAGTGTGATGGGCGCTGATAACTCTTGCCCAAAATTGCGCGCGTTATTTACAGCAGCTGCAACAGGATGAAACTGCAAACCTGCTTCTGGATCTGGTGTCTCTAGAAGATCTAAATACTCAGGAACTTGCGACTCACTGATTGAAGAACTGCCCAGCCACGCGCTCCATCGATCTTTCGGCAACATCACCGGCATTCTGTGGTGGATCGTTGCTATGTTGCCCACTGATTCACGGGTAATGATCGATGCAGATGTAATCATCTGACCTGTCTCTGGGTCTTTCCAATATTCAAATAAACCAGCCATAGGAAGAAGTGTGGAATCACCGCGAGAAATATAGAAAGGCTGCTTAGGAGGATAAGGACCAAGCTCTGTGGCCCACTCGTAATATCCGTTTGCAGGTATTAAACATCTGCGGGACCTGAGCGCACTTTTAAAGCTTGGCTTTTCTGCAATTGATTCCACGCGAGCATTAATGGCATTAGAGGCTCTAGATGCATCTTTACTCCAACTTGGGATTAAGCCCCAGTGAGCCGTTCTTACGACACGCGAGCCGCCAGCTGAATCTGTTCCGTGAACAAAATAGATCGATTTAGTCGGAGAGATATTCCAGTCAACAGGCAAAAGAGGAATGGCTTTATTGCTTGCCTCAAACTCTAAAGCGATATCAAGAGCGTTGCTTGTAACTGCAAAGCGACCACACATTTATGTTTATAAGTACTTTAAAAGTATCGGTAAAACTTTATTCATCGACTTCACAGGGTTGACATTTGTGAGAATGAATAATCCATATCCAGTGAGTGCTAGCCAAGGATAGGAAAGAGATAGTGCCACCAAAAGGATCCCTAAGAGTGCCTGTAAAACATAAATTATTGTTGTAAATTTAATTACTTTTTCTGCTGGAAGCGGCAGATCGTCAGAAAATGTAACGGGAAATTTGTATTTAATAAATGCACTCATAATGACCCACGACCAGTATTGTCCAAAGAGGCAGATTCCAAAGTAAAAGATTCCCCATTTTCTATTGGGTGTATTTAGATTCTCAGCAAGTAGTGCCACACCGAATGGAACGAGGGCAACCCACGCCATAGTCATTCCATGGATCCAGACGACAAAGGCATTTGTATTTGTCACATACTGACTAAAGGAGTGGTACTGATACCACATCGAGAAAAGCACAACAAAGCCAAGCAGGTATGACAGAAATGTTGGCCAGTGGTTCAAAATTGCAGAGTTAACATTTTTGCTGTGGCTAATATCTGGAACAAGGGCAACCACGTTCAAACCCAATAGGGTGAGCGCAATAGAGAAGACACCATCGCTGAGTGAATCGATCAGCTTGTGGCTAATGTGCTTCATTTTCATTTCCATAGCGCTCTCCATCTCACTTTATTTCCACCATAGATTACAGGAAGTGGCAGAAAAGAATATGGAGGCGTTACCTACAAATTATGCGCTTTAGCCACCGCTGCATAACGAATCTGACCATCATGAACGTTGAGGCCATATCCAAGGCTTGGATCTTCTCCCACTGCTTTCTCCCAGCCCTTATTTGCAATAGCAATGGCATAACCAATCGTTGCATTGGCAAGGGCGTAGGTGGAAGTCGCTGGAACTGCCCCTGGCATATTTGCCACACAATAAAAGAGCGATTCGTGCACCTTAAATGTTGGATCAGCATGTGTTGTTGCATGTGAATCTTCAAAGCAGCCGCCTTGATCGATCGCAACATCCACAAGCACAGATCCTGGTTTCATCTTTGCAACCAGAGCGTTTGTCACAAGTTTGGGAGCTTTAGCTCCAGGAACAAGTACTGCTCCGACGACAAGATCTGCTTCCATAAGGTGCTGCTCGATTTCATAGGCAGAGGAAGCGATTGTTTTTACTTGACCGGCAAACATCTGATCGATCTCTCCAAGCCTGGTGAGATTTAAATCCAAGATTGTTACATCGGCATGCATTCCATGAGCAATAGTTGCTGCGGCAACTCCAACAACTCCCCCACCCAAAATAACTACCTTGCCCGGGCGAACTCCTGGAACACCAGGGAGTAAAACTCCGCGTCCTCCTGCAGGCCTCTGCAATGCAGCAGCGCCTACTTGAATCGACATGCGTCCTGCTACTTCTGACATAGGAGCAAGAAGAGGTAAGTGCCTATTTACTTCAACAGTTTCATAAGCAATCGCTGTCACGCCCCGCTCCATCAGAGCAAGTGTGAGAGCTTTATCAGCAGCAAGGTGCAGGTAAGTGAAAAGAATCTGACCTTTGCGCATCTTTGGGTATTCAGAGGCAATTGGCTCTTTGACCTTCATGATCATCTCTGAGCGTTCCCATATTTCATCTGCGCTAGAAACAATCT
>JBAWYW010000041.1:0-6106 GCA_037143395.1 Actinomycetes bacterium
TTTAAGGAGTTTGATTTCAGAGCTGTACTTAGCAAGGCCATACGCTTCTTTAATCTTTTGTGGACCAAAGCCATCCACATCGACATAGTCATCACGAGGGATAGAAATGGCAACAGCATGTGAACCATCTGCTGGAATGTGTATCAGAATCATTGTGTTGGTGTTGTAACCACCGATAGCGCTACTTGAGCCGACATGCATTGTGTTGAGAAGTTTGCGAGGCAAGTTATTTCCGTTGTTATCTTTCCTGGAATCTAATCCAAGCAAAAGAATATTTGTATCACCGTGTGCGGATTTCTTGGCACCATTGAGAACACTTGAGCGTGGTATCGCGCTGCCTGCTCCTTTGGCAAAGAGATAGAAGGAGAGTGAGAGAAAGGTCATTGCGACGGAAATAATCGCAATAGTTTTCCGTCCTCGCATGCGGTGAATCTTACAGACTAGAGTGATGTCATGGAGCACGTTGGCGCCCTTGCACTTGTGGGTTCGGGTGAATATCTACCGGTCATGCAAGATCTAGAAGGCGCTCTGCTGAGAAAAGGCATAGAACGTGGAAAGAAAAATAGATATGTTCAGTTGCCATTAGCTGCCGGACGCGAAAGTGAAACTCGGCTTGAGTATTGGCGCACACTTGGCAAGGAACAAGCTGATCGAATTGGTGCTGAACAAATATTTCTACCCGTGTTTAGCCGCGAAGATGCAATGAAGAAAGAGTTCGCAGAGATGGTTGAAGATGCTGGACTTATTTATCTCTCGGGTGGTGACCCCCATTATTTAGCAGCTTCACTTATAAATACACCTGTGTGGGAAGCGATGGAGAGAAATTGGCGAAGTGGTACCTCACTTGCTGGTTGTAGCGCAGGGGCGATGGCTATGGCTGGAGATATTCCGAATTTTCGTAAGATGAAAGAAGAAGGATCGCCCGGGTTAAATATTTTGCCCAGAGTTCGAACAATTCCTCACTACAACAAATTCTTTGGTTGGATTCCAGATGCAGCAGCTTCGGTCATGCTTCGAGCGCCGGAAGGAGTCTGGATAATTGGAGTTGATGAGGGGACTGCCGCGGTCTGTGGTCTAGACCCAGAGACGAGCTATTTTGATTCAATGTTCACTGTTCACGGGGTTGCAAGCGTGCACGTATTAAAAGGTGGACCAACTCATAAGTATGTTCAAGGTGAAACCCTCACACTTAAGTAAACTTAAGGCATGTTTAAAAAAGTTAATAACTTCAATACAAAACTAGCTGCAAAGATCACATCTGGCGTCTCTACTATGTGGTGCGCATATGCGTTTGCCTTGATCGCACTCATATCTCTTCCTGCAGCTCTTAAGACTGGCGATTTGATTATTATCGTTGCCTGGGTAGCGCAGACATTCCTGCAGCTGGTCTTGTTATCCATCATCATGGTTGGGCAGAATGTTTCATCGGCTGCTGTCGAGCAGAAGATCAATGAAACCCATACTGCTAGCTTGGGTGAGTTTGAATTAGCCAAAGAATCTAGGGAACAAAACCAGAGAGAGATTGAGGAACTCCACAAAATTTCTAGGGAAATTCATGATCTTGTGAAGAAGATTGAAAAGTCGGGTGGTAAGTAATTCTCAGGAAATTCTTAGCCTACACAGGATATTCTTTAGGCTTAGCGGACTTTGATTGCCGCAGGACACTGTTGATAACTCAGAAAGGTTCATTGCGTAATGCGTAGATTGAAAGATTTAAATTCAATTTCAAAGGTAGCTATCGGTTTTATTGGCGGAGCGGTACTAGCCGGTGGCGTTGCTACAGCTGCCGTGAGTTTTTCTGGAAATGTCGTAAATGCTTGTGTTGATAACAAGACCGGTGCACTCTTTGCTTCAAGTGCAAGTGCATGTCCAAAAGGTCGCTCATCAGTCACACTTGGCACTGGCTCAACTATTAAATTTACAGTTCAAAAGATTCAACCCTCAGTTATTACAGTTAATGTGAAAGCAAGTGATGGAAGTGGCGATACCGGATCAGGATCAATCATCAAATCAGATTCCTCTGGTTCATACATTGTTACGAATAATCACGTGATTGATGCCGCTGCAGCAAACAATTCAACAGCAATCACAATTACTCTAAACGATGGAACAATCATTCCAGCAACACTAGTTGGTCGCGATATTTCATACGATCTAGCTGTACTTCGCGTAGCTACCGGTAACCTTCCAATAATTCCAACAGGAGATTCAAGCAAAGTTTCCATTGGTGATCCTGTAATCGCATTTGGATCACCACTTGGTTTGAACGGAACTGTGACTTCCGGAATTGTCTCTTCACTCAACCGCCCTGTAACAACGCAGAGCAGCACTGCGACGACACAGTCTTATGTTGATGCGATTCAAACTGATGCACCAATTAATCCAGGCAACTCTGGTGGACCACTTACCGATTCAGAAGGCAACATGATTGGAATCAATACTGCTATTGCCTCGTTGGGTGGTCAATCAACTTCAGGATCAATCGGTCTTGGCTTTGCAATCCCAATTAATGAAGCCCAGCGCACGATTAATGAAATTATTACAAGCCCAACACATACATCGACTAGACCGCTTCTTGGAGTCTCCTTCGACACCACATACACAGGTGTGGGAGCGAAGATTTCACAAGTGACATCAGGAGGCGCTGCATCAAGTGCAGGCATCCCAGTCGGCGCGATTATTACAAGTATTAGTGGAACTCGTACGCCAGATGCCCAAACAGCGATTGTAAAGATTCGATCCTATGCACCAGGTTCAACGGTAACAATCACTTGTAAGTTGTCTGATGGCAGCACAAAGGTTTACACCGTTACTTTGGGGTCTGCGCCATCGAATAATTAATGAACCTACTCAACTTAGAGTCGGTATCTAAAGCCTTCGATATCCGCCCACTCCTTGATAACGTCTCACTTGGCGTTAATGAGGGTGAGCGGATCGGCATCGTTGGAAGAAACGGCGGGGGCAAGAGCACGCTGCTAAAGATTATGGCTTCAACTCTTGAGCCTGATGCGGGGCGTGTAGCGAAATCAAATGCGGTCCGCGTTGGAATATTGAGTCAAACTGACACTGCTGCGCAAGGCGCAACGGTTCGCGAAGTTGTTCTCGGAGATATCCCCGTTCACCAATGGGCAGGCAACAGCAGAATCCGTGAAGTGCTAGCTGGACTATTTGGTGGCCATAGCGATGACTTACTTGATCGTGACTTTCATTCTCTTTCAGGTGGTGAGCGCAGGAGAGTAAATCTTGCAAAGCTACTTGTTGATGATTTGGAGCTCATTCTTCTAGATGAACCAACTAACCACTTAGATGTGGAGGGAGTTGCATGGCTAGCCAGTCACTTGCGCTCGCGAACTAACTTAGCGGTAGTTGTCATTACCCACGATCGCTGGTTTCTAGATGAGATTTCAGATCAAATCTGGGAGGTAGTAGATGGAAAAGTTTTGTCCTATGAAGGCGGCTATTCAGCTTTTGTTCTTTCAAAGGCAGAGCGCTCTCGCCAAGCTAGTGTTGAAGAAGGCAAGAGAAACATGCTTATTCGTAAAGAGCTTGCATGGCTGCGCCGAGGAGCCCCCGCAAGAACTGCCAAACCTAAGTTTCGAATTGAAGCGGCAAACACACTTATCGCTAATGAACCACCACCACGCAATGAAGCAGAGCTGCTGAACTTTGCAGCTAATCGTCTAGGTAATACGGTTTATGAACTTCATCAAGCATCGATAAGCGCGGGTGATCTAGAACTGCTGGATTCGATCTATTGGAATATTGGCCCGGGAGATCGAATTGGAATTGTCGGAGTTAATGGAGCTGGCAAGACAACCTTGATACGAGCACTTACTGGTGAACACAAGTTAGGTGCAGGCAAGCTTGTAACGGGAGTCACGGTAAAGCCAGCATTCTTATCACAACACTTAGAGGAGCTAGATCCAAAGTGGCGTGTGCTAGAAGCAGTAGAAAAAGTTGCTATGAGAGTTGAACTTGGAAACGGAAAAGAGTTATCAGCGAGTCAGCTCTGCGAACGTCTTGGATTTAACAAAGACCAACAGTGGACGCCAGTTGGAGATCTATCAGGTGGTGAGCGCCGCAGACTTCAACTCACACGTTTACTTATGGATAGTCCAAATGTCTTGCTTCTGGATGAACCTACAAATGATTTTGATGTTGAAACCCTCACAGCACTTGAAGACTTGCTAGATTCTTTTGGCGGCACTCTTCTTGTTATCTCTCACGATCGCTATTTCCTAGAAAGGGTCTGCGACACCTTTATTGGCTTAACTGGAGATAAGTCATTGCGCGATCTCCCTAGGGGAATCGAGGAATATCTTGAACTTCGTAGGGGTAGACAAGTCAGTAAACCAAAAGCAGCAGAGAAGAAAGCTGCCACAATTCTTGAACAAAAAGCTGCTAAAAAAGAGCTTGCTCGGATTGAAAAGCAGATAGAACGCAGGACAGCAAGAATTGGTGAGATCGAAGCCGAGTTACTCAGCACAGGAAATGATTATGAAAAGCTTGCAAAACTTACGAGTGAACTTGATTCTCTCAAGGTTGAACGCTCCCAGCTTGAAGAAGAATGGCTAGAGGCGAACATTTCTTAACTGCTCTGCGCTTTGTTCTGGCTTCAGATCCATAATGTAAGCACCCATTGCTGATTCAGACCCAGCCAAATATTTAAGTTTGCCCGGTTGGCGGCGCACGCTAGTGATTTGAAGATGAAGTCCTAGAACATCTCTTCCTTTTCGAACTGGAGCCTGATGCCAAGCAGCAATGTAGGCCATTTGAATATTAAAAACTCCATCAAGGCGTTGTAATACCTCTTTGGCAATTGCTGGAAATGCATCCGCTGCTTCACTACTGAGCTCGGCTAAGTCTGGAACAAATTTCTTTGGTGCAATGTGTATTTCAAATGAGTAGCGAGCAGCAAAAGGTACGTAGGCAATCCAGTGATCATTTTCGACAATAATGCGAACTTTGTCTTTAACCTCACGCGCGATGACATCGGTAAGTAAAGGCCTCTTAGTCTTTTCAAAGTGTTCTTGCGCCACACGAAGCATTTGCTCTGTGCGAGGAGTTATAAACGGATAAGCATAAATTTGTCCGTGTGGGTGGTTCAGGGTCACGCCAACTTCTTCGCCACGATTTTCAAATGGGAATACTTGCTCTACGTAGGGGAGCTTTGAAATCTCTTTTGTGCGATCAATCCATGCAGCCATGACTGTGCGCATCTGCTCAAGAGATAATGTGCCAAAGCTTCCCTCATGTTTGTCACTGAAGACAACAACTTCAGCTCGTCCTGCAGCTTCGGGTGTTTGGGTGTTTACGCCATCTATAGGTGCAAGCTTCCAGCCATCTTTTGGTTTCGCAAAGGATGGTGAGCGATTTTCAAATACAACGACTTCAAAATCCTTGTCAGCAATCTCTGTCTCACGGCCATTAGTTGTTGGGCACAGTGGGCAGAGTTCCTTTGGTGGCAAGAAGACTCGCTTTTGCCGATCGTGGGCAACTGTGATCCATTCATTTGTCAGTGGATCTAGACGAAGATCTCCCACTACTGGGCGATCTTCCTTGGCTCTTTTATCGACCGCAGCGCGAGTAACTTGCTCTGTGTCGTAGTAAAAAATGTCACGACCATCAAACATCTTGAGATCAGTTCGTTTGGTCACGGGCGCAAGTCTATCGCCCGAGGCTACTTAGCAGTGCTACGCACCGCTTCTGCGACCTTGGTGACAACGTGTGGGTCAAAGACTGAGGGGATAATGAAATTGGCGTTGAGCTGATCATCACTCACACAACTTGCTATCGCTTTAGCGGCAGCAACCAACATGCCATCGGTGATCTTATGAATACGACCATCGAGGAGTCCGCGAAAAATTCCAGGAAACGCTAATACATTGTTGATCTGATTTGGCTGATCACTTCGCCCTGTAGCAACGACAGCTGCATACTTACGGGCAATGACAGGGTCGATTTCTGGATCTGGATTGGCAAGAGCAAAAACAATCGAACCTTTTGCCATGGACGCAACATCATTTTCAGTTAAAACGTTTGGAGCGCTCACGCCGATAAAGACGTCAGCGCCCTTAATTGCCTCACTGATTGTTCCTTTAAAGCC
>JBAWYW010000042.1:0-6057 GCA_037143395.1 Actinomycetes bacterium
GTTACCTTAGTTGTCTTTTTGATCGAGGCGTATTCACTCAACCAAGAAAGTGGGACCTTCATTTAACACCCGTCCCGAAAGCTTGAGTGAAGCGAATATCGCCTTCGACAATGTCGTGCATATCGGTAATTCCATGCCTGACCATCAAAGTTCTCTCAAGTCCCATTCCAAATGCGAAACCGCTGTACTCCTCAGGATCGATTCCGCATGCAACCAGAACTTTTGGATTCACCATTCCACAGCCGCCCCATTCAATCCAGCGACCATTGAAATAGAAATCAACTTCAGCACTTGGCTCTGTAAATGGGAAGAATGAAGGACGTAGGCGAGTTTTCACATCAGGTCCGAATACGGCTCTCGCAAAATAGTCGAGTGTTCCTTTTAGATCTGCCATTGTGATTCCCTTATCAATGACTAGACCTTCTACCTGAGAAAAGACTGGGGTGTGAGTTGCATCGAGCTCATCCGCTCGATAAGTCCTTCCCGGACAGATGACATAGATCGGCGGCTTTTCACTCAACATTGTTCGAGCTTGCACCGGTGAGGTGTGAGTGCGCAGCACAAGATGAGAATCGAGTGGTTCAATAAAAAAAGTATCTTGCATTGTTCGCGCTGGATGATCTGCTGGAATATTTAAAACATCAAAGTTAAGCCATTCAGCTTCAAGCTCCGGTCCCTCAGCGACGCGGTATCCAAGGCCAAGAAATAAATCGCAGATTTCATTGGTGAGAACCGTTAATGGATGTAGGCCGCCTTTTGGTGTCCGCCTTGCTGCTATAGAAACATCCACACGTTCTTCAACAAGAACCTTCGCATCACGTTCCTTTTCAAGTACGCGCTGTCTCTCATCGAAAGCCTCGGCAACAATTGTTTTAGCTTGCCCGATTACTTTGCCGAATTCTGCCCGCTCAGAAGGCTCCATCTTGCCGAGTGCTTGATTTGCTTTAGCTAACTCAGACCTGTCGCCTATATGCTCAATCTTTACATCTTTTAAGCCGTCCAGGGATGATGCTTTACCAATCGCTTCAAGGGCGGCTGTTTTAGCCCGCGCTATGTGGTCAGCTGAAAGTGAATCCCCAGTGGAGGTCATAATGGCTAAGACTACTAAGAAAGAGCCCCGGTCGAGATGGAATACATGGCAATGGCGGCGGCACTTGCGACATTGAAGCTCTCGGCATGACCCCTCATAGGGATTTTCACTGTCGTAAAAGTTGTTGGCAATTCTGGCAACCCCCTCGCCTCATTTCCAAAGACCAGAGCAGCGGGCGAAGTGGGATCGATATTTTCTAGGCTCTTTTCCCCCGAACCATCAAGGGCATAAATTTGAATCTGATTAATTTTTGCAAACTCTTCAAAGTCTTCCAGTGTGATGTCAGTGGCGATTGGAATATGCCACATTGAGCCAGCAGTTGAGCGAATTACCTTTGGGCTATAGACATCAACACAGTTTGGGCTAAAAAGCACTAGATCAAAACCGCATGCATCCGCTGTACGAATTGCAGTTCCAGCGTTGCCAGGGTCTTGAATCTCCCAGAAGTATGCAACTCGCTTGATTCCCAATCCTTTGAACTTCGACAAGTCACTAGAAAGGTATTTACAGAGCGCGAGGATGCCCTGCGGGGATTCAGTCTCTGCCATCGCATTCATCACTTGATCGCTCACCATGACCACTTCGAATTGGTCAATTACCTCTTGAGCAAACTCTGTTCGTAGCTTTGAGTGACCGGCTTCGGTGAGATAAATCTTTTCAACAATAGGAGCCGAGACAATTTTAGGTATCAGCGCGCTGCGAAGACTTTGCAGTCCGTCGGCTATAAATACATGCTCTATGTTGCGCAGCTTTTTTCCACGAGAACCCAAAAGAGCCTTCACACGCTCCACATGGGGCGAATGAAGGCTCGTAATAATTGCGTTGGGTTCCACGAGTTTGCTAATTAAGCATTAACAACGTGCTGGCGAGCAACTTCAACCAATGCTGCAAAAGCAGCAGGGTCATTTGTTGCAAGCTCAGATAGAACGCGGCGATCTACTTCGATACCCGCGCTCTTTAAACCTTGGATAAAACGGTTATAGGTAAGACCGTGCGCACGTGAACCAGCATTAATTCTCTGAATCCATAGCTGACGGAAGTCACCCTTCTTGTCCTTACGGTGATCAAAGGCATATACAAGTGAGTGAGTTACTTGTTCTTTTGCCTTGGAGAAAAGACGGGAACGTTGTCCGCGGTAACCTGCGGCACGCTCGAGTGTTGTACGACGCTTCTTTGCAGCGTGGACGCCGCGTTTAACTCTTGCCATTTTCCTTTACCCCCTACTTCAAACCGAGCATGCGCTTAGCCGTGACCGATACGGTCTTCTTAGCTGTTGCATCATTGCTCAAACGACGTGTGACGCGAGATGACTTATGTTCCAGAAGGTGGCGCTTTCCTGCACGTTCGTGCATGACTTTGCCGGTGCCAGTAAGACGGAACGTCTTCTTAGCCCCACTGTGGGTTTTCATCTTTGGCATTGCATCCTCCTGGTTACTCGGGTTGAAACTAGTTCTGAACTTCTTCTACTAAATCTTCTTGTGGTGCAGCTTTTGCAGCGGGCTTCTTGCTACCTTGGCTCTTTTTGAGAACCGGTCCAAGTACCATCGTCATGCTCTTGCCTTCCTTCTTAGGAGCAAACTCAACAAAACCAAATTCAGTGATTTCCTCCGCTAACTTCATCAGTAAGCGATATCCCATCTCAGGTCTTGTCTGCTCTCTTCCCTTAAATTGAACAGTTACCTTTACCTTGTCCCCACCTTTGAGAAAGCGCTCAATGTGAGCTTTCTTTGTCTCATAGTCATGAGGTTCAATCTTCAATCCGAAACGAATTTCTTTGACCACGATATGGGTCTGGTTCTGTCTGGCTTCCCGTGCCTTCTGTGCAATTTCGTACTTATATTTTCCGAAATCCATGATCTTGCAAACAGGTGGTTTTGCATCTGGAGAAATTTCGACGAGATCAAGTCCAATTTCTTCTGCCATTTGAAGGGCAGCCTCTGTTTGAACTATGCCAATTTGTTCTCCGGAAAAACCAATCAGACGAACTTCCGAAACTCGGATGCGATCGTTGACTCTTTGCTCGGCGCTGATAAATGTTCCTCTCTGCGTTTGCAAGGAGAATTGGTCGCACAAAAAGCAACCCAATTTTGGGCTATTTCTTGACCAACCAGCCGAAGCCAGTGAGGTGGGAGCGACAACTCCACTTGATGGATCAGATACTACAGGCTTACTTTCAAGAGGTGAAATCGAGGGTAAATCAGGCCTACTAGCCGCCTATCGCGTGAACTCCACCATCAACGTGGATGATCTCCCCCGTTGTTTTAGGAAACCAATCAGAGAGAAGCGCAACCGCACCTCGCGCTGCTGGCTCAGGATCTGAAATATCCCAATGAAGTGGTGAACGGGTATTCCAGACACTTTCAAACTCCTGGAATCCTGGAATTGATTTCGCAGCCATAGTTCCAATAGGACCGGCTGCAATCAAATTCACTCTCACATTATCTTTGCCTAGATCGCGAGCCAAATATCGAGAGGCGGATTCAAGGCCAGCTTTCGCAACGCCCATCCAGTCATATTTTGGCCAAGCGACAGTGGCATCAAATGTTAATCCGACAATACTGGCTCCGTTTGCAGGAAAGAGCTCGCGGGTAGCCATCGCCAAAGATTTAAATGAAAAGGTCGATGTATGGACTGCAACTGCGACATCCTCCCACTGCGTGTTGAGAAAGTTACCGCCAAGTGCGGCTTGAGGGGCAAATCCAATCGAGTGAACGACGCCATCTAGGTGCGGAACATGCTTCTTAATCTCAGATGCAAGATTGGCCAGATGCTCAGTATTTGTTACATCAAGTTCTATGACCGGCGCTTGTTGTGGCAATCTTCCTGAGATGCGGGTTGTAAGGCTTAAGCCTCTACCAAACCCTGTAAGAACAACATTCGCTCCTTGTTCCTGAGCTAGCTTTGCAATATGAAAAGCTATTGAAGAATCAGTCAGGACTCCAGTAACCAAGATATTCTTACCCTTAAGTAATGACATTAATGCCCCATTCCCAATCCACCATCAACTGGGATTACGGCTCCAGTTATATAACCGGCTTCTGGTGAAGCAATAAAATGAACAGCTGAGGCAACTTCTTCAGGGGAACAGAATCTACCTAGAGGAATTTGACCTACATATTTTTCGCGGATTGCTTCACTTAAGCTAGAAGTCATATCTGTCTCAACAAAGCCCGGAGCAATCACATTAAAAGTTAAGCCACGTGAACCGTATTCCCGGGCTAATGAACGAGCCATACCAACCAAACCGCTTTTGGTTGCTGCGTAATTTGCCTGGCCTGCAGAGCCGAGAAGTGCAACAACAGAACCAATAAAGATCACCCGTCCTGAACGCTTCTTCATCATGGCATTCGAAGCCTTCTGAGCTGTTCTAAATGCACCAGTGAGATTTGTGTTTACGACCTCTTGGAAATCCGATTCTGACATACGCATGGTCAAACCATCTTTAGTGATGCCAGCATTTGCTACCAAAACATCAACGCTGCCATATTTTGATTCAATCTCGGCGAATGCCGCGTCCACACTCTCCTGGCTTGTGACATCCATCGTCACTCCATGCAAACCCTCGGGGGCAACGCCAGAACGATATGAAATGACGACGGTATCCCCGCTTGCTGCAAAAGAGCGGGCGATTGCCAATCCGATCCCGCGATTTCCTCCGGTGACAAATACAACACGAGGGGAAGCGGGCGAAGTCTGTGTCATAGAGTCAGATTATCTGTTACTCACCCGTACCCAAAAGAGGCGCGATATGCCCGCTGGACATAGGCTTACTTCATGGCCAGTAAACCAAATAGACAGGTGCACGCCATCACTAGCGCCCAAGAAGGTCTCACGATTGACCAGAGATCTCGTCAGCGCAAATACTTCACCTCAATGATGATCCGTACTGCATGCTTTGTGGCGGCGGTTTTTCTACCTAATCCTTTCAGGTGGATAGCTATGGCAGGTGCAGTCGCGCTTCCATACATCGCAGTCGTTGTTGCAAATGCAGGACGAGAGACAATCCTTGGAAAAAATGCAATTATGAGAGAACCCCGCAAAGGTATTTCGGGAGAAAAGAAAGACTAAAGGGTTCCAGTACTTAAGACTTGGCGTTGATAAAGGTCAAAATACAAACCACCCTGAGTAATGAGCACATCGTGCTTGCCTGATTCCACAAGGTAACCATTCTCCAAGACAAGAATTTGATCCGCCTTTTGAACCGTTGAAAGTCTGTGAGCAATCACAATACTTGTGCGCCCAACAAGTGCATGTTCAAGGGCCGCCTGCACAAGAGCTTCATTCTCAGAATCTAAGTGCGCAGTTGCCTCATCTAAAATTACGATGCTCGGTGCCTTGAGCAACAATCTTGCAATCGCTAAACGCTGCTTCTCTCCCCCAGAGAGTCTGTGTCCTCTTTCGCCAACAATTGTTTCTAATCCGTTTGGTAGCGCTGAAATAAACTCCCACATCTGTGCTGCCTCGCATGCAGATTGGATTTGGGCGAGGGTCGCATCAGGTCTTGCATAACGAAGGTTTGCCTCGATGGTGTCATGGAACATGTGAGAATCTTGCGTCACTACTCCAATTTCATTACGCAAAGAGTCAAGAGTGATGTCTTTAACGTTGATTCCATCAATTGAAATACTGCCTTTGGTTACATCATAAAGGCGAGGTATCAATCCAGAGATAGTGCTTTTACCAGCGCCAGATGGGCCAACAATGGCGGTAAGAGTTCCAGGAGCACATGTAAAACTCAAGTCCTTAAGAACTACACCAGAATCTACAATCTCCTTCTTGGCAACCATTTCAAGTGAAGCAAGGGAAATCTCATCTGCTGTTGGATATCTGAACTCAACATGATCGAAAACTACAGACGGCTTAGATGCTTTGAGTTCTTTTGCGCCAGGGTTATCTCGAACCATTGGCTCAAGATCTAACACTTCGAAAACTCTCTCGAATGAAACAAGAGCAGTCATAACATCAAC
>JBAWYW010000043.1:0-5993 GCA_037143395.1 Actinomycetes bacterium
CGGCGGATTACTACGCCTTGGAAAACCTGAATACGACTCTTGTTACCTTCGATAACACGAACGTGTACCTTGATTTCATCGCCTGAGCGAAAATCGATTACTCCCTTACGAAGGGAAGCGGCATCAACCGCATCTAACACGTTCATGGGTATTCCTTTGCTCTTTAAACTACATAAGGCCGAGATAAGCAGGTCGCCTTCTGGCAGGTGACCTATCTTGCCATAAGGCCCACTCAGTGAACAAACCGAGCAGAACTACCCAATCTCCCTGACTAACTGAGCGTGCAAAGTTGGTCCAGCCAGGATCGTCATCTCCTTATTTGCGGGGCCACCATTTCGGCCACTGAGCACTGCTCCCGCTTCTCGAGCAATTAATCCACCGGCTGCAACATCCCATTCATTGAGTGAAGATTCAAAGAAACCATCAACCGCGCCACTTGCAACAAAACATAAATCAACCGCTCCCGCTCCACCCCTGCGAATATCACGCACTCTGGGAGCAAGATCTGCAATAAATTTTCCTTGGGCAACACGCCTCTCTAAATCATATGAAAATCCAGTTGCAATAAGGGCGTCAGCTAGATCAACCGGATCATTACATTTAATTGGCTTGTTATTGAGGAATGCCCCATCCCCACGGCTTGCATGCCAGAGAGAGGAAAGTGACGGAGAGATAACAACTCCTACCAACACATCTTTCTCATCTTTTGCTGCAATGCTTATGTTCCAACCTGGATATCCATAGAAGTAATTCACGGTTCCATCAATCGGATCAATTACCCATGTAATTCCAGATGTACTTGCTCGATCTGATCCTTCTTCACCGATGATTCCATCATCAGGACGCGCCTTAAGAATTTCACTCACAATAAGTTTTTCACTTGCTATATCCATCTGTGTGGCAAAGTCGCGGACATTAGTCTTTTGGCTCAAATCAAAGTTATCTGGACGTGCAGAGGTGAGCTCACCCGCTTTTCGAGCAACATCTATGGCTAAAGCCAACAATTCACGCCTCAGCGACTGATCACTTTCTGACTTATCTGTGCCCATGGCTAGAATCTAGGGATGTTCACGCCCTATCGCAAACTCTTTGCCACACCCGGCGGACTGAAATTTTCTCTGGCTGGTTTTTTTGCCAGATTGCCTATTTCCATGACTTTTCTTTCGATTACCTTCGTCATCGTCGATGTGAAGCACTCTTATACATTGGCAGGAACTGTCTCAACAGGGGCCTCAGTAATCTCAGCGATCGTAGGGCCGACTTGGTCTAGATATGCAGATCGTTTGGGACAGCGCAAAGTGCTTCGTTTTGTTATTCCCTTTAACGTCCTCTTTGATCTTCTCTTTCTGTTTAGTATCTACAACCACGCCCCAACATATGTCTGGATGACCTTTATCTTCTTAGCAGAAGGATTCTGGCCAAATATCGGCGGGCTAGTCAGGCGCCGCTGGCTATGGACACTCGGTGATGACCGCTCGCTCATTAACACCGCTTACTCCTTTGAAGCTTTGGTAGATGAAATCATTTTCATTATCGGGCCGCTTGTTGCTTCTCTTGCTGCAACCTTTATCGCCCCATTTGGGGGCATGCTCTTCGCCATGATCTTTATGACCACCGGCATGACGGCATTTATCAGCATGAAAAAAACCGAACCTCCACTATTTGCAAAAGTTGAAGGTGAAAAGCACGAGCTCGCAATCAAGATGAGAGCAGTTCAAGCAGTCTTCTTCCCATTTATTTTTATGGGAGCTTTCTTTAGCTCACTTACTCTTGTGGTTGTCGGATATACCCAACAACGCCATGCCAATTCCTACACAGGACTTGTCTTGGCGATTTGGGCGGCAGGTAGCGGGGTTGCCGCAATTTTTAATGGCTCGATTAAGTGGAAGATTTCAGATTCACAGAGATTCATTCGAAACATGATGGTGATTGCCGTTGTTTCAATTCCTCTTCTCTTTGTTCACTCAATTCTCATACTTGCTATCGCGCTATTTATCTCTGGGTTCGGCGTTGCCCCACTCCTGGTCGCTGGTTATGGTGTGGCAGAAAAATCTGTTCCTTCAGCCAAGGTGACCGAAACTTTGGCTTGGGTTATCGCGGGTCTTGCACTTGGTGGGGCTATTCCTGGACCTTTGACCGGCCACATCATCGACTCTAAAGGCGCCGGATCAGCATTCATTGTTCCCTTTGTGTGCCTGCTTCTTGCCAACCTGGCCCTGCTTCCTTACGTGAAAACTTGGCGCCATATCTCTTCGCATTAGTTTCTTTCCTCGCAAGGTATGGCACTCTTTCCCCGTGAGTGATTTGAGGCTGATTGGCCGATCCGAAGATGGCAGCGAATTAGAGCTGCAGGACGCAGAGGGACGTGTCTACTCCCTGCGCATTGGCGATCAACTTCGCGCTCTAGTTAATCAACCAAGACTTGTCTCAGTTGAAGACTATGACCAGCAACCAACTGTAAGCGTGAAAGAAATTCAATCACGGTTGCGTGCTGGTGAGAGTGTGAACGACATTGCCCGAAACACTGATTGGAATATTGAAAAAATTGAGCGATTTGCTGGTCCTATCTTGCAAGAGCGTGCGTACATCATCGGCTTAGCTCTAGAAGCCCAGCTCCGCAAAGAAAAACATTCCCCAACATTGGCCACTGCAACTATTGCTCAACTTGCTCCTCGTGGTGTTGATATGACCGCAGTTGAGTGGAATACACGGCGCAATATTGATGGCACATGGAACATTCTTCTGATGTACCCACTGACCGATGGTGGAAGCGGCCAAGCCAATTGGACCTTTGATTCCTCTAATCGCACATTAATCAGTGAAGATGAAGGAGCGGAATGGATCAGTGGTGAGGAGCGCACTTCACGGCCAACGCTACCTACCCACGGAATGGTTTATCCATCTGATACACCAGCGCCCCGCCTAGTTGCGGTGCGCGAAGAACAGACAGAAACTATTCAGATTTTCTCAACACCAGATCCGCTTGCGCCAACAGAGAGTGAACTCGCTGAGGAAGCAGAGCGTGATGGAATTACCAAGCGTTTAAAGATCCCATCATGGGATGACATCATGTTTGGTAAGAAAGAAGAGGAATAAGCCTCTCGTTTTCAGTAAGTGCTCCATGATGTCCAACCATCGCCCCTTCTTTTGCGGCGCGTTGAGGATCAAGTAAAACAAGATCACTCTTTGCAATAGCGATTACATCACCCATTCGCTCAGTGCTTTCTACGCTTACCTTTGCTCCAAATAATCCTTCAGCAATGGCATCTTTTTTGAGATAAATATCTGCGCCCACGCCAAGGCTCTCTTTCCACCTTGCAGCTACATCACTCTCAGCGCCCGGGGTTACGTAGATATGTCGCGCTCTTGGCTCACCGCCAACCAGAGTGACATCTTCCATGAGGTCATTATCAACGCCCAGAATTATTTTCTGTCCAACATTAATCATTCCATGATCGGCTGTGATGTAAATCTTGGTTCCTTCTGGCAACTCTGCAATCAAACGGGTAATCAGATCTGAGACAAGAAGCAGGGCGCTAAGCCACTTCTCTGATCCCACACCATCACTATGTCCAGCTTCATCGACCTGATTCACATAGACATAAGCAAACGAGCGAGGATCTTTAAGTGCGCGCTTTGTTTCATTGACCATATCAACAATCTGATTTGCCCCAAGATACTTCGCTCCTCGCAGCGCTGCTTGCGTGAAACCACTTGCCTCATATCGTTTGGCAGCAACATTTGATACTGATATTCCCTGAGTTGATGCTCTTTCAAAAAGTGTTGGGACTTTTTGCCAATGAAGTGGGTCTACTCGATCATCCCACTTGAGTGCGTTAAGCAACCTTCCTGGTTCACCACTTCTTGGAACTCTTACTGTGTAACCGAGCATTCCATGTACGCCAGGTAATTCACCGGTTCCAAGGGAAGCCAAATTTGTTGCAGTCGTTGATGGAAAATGTGAATCTAAATGTGAATGAGCGGTGAGAGAAGATAAAACTGGAAGATCGCTCGCATATTGAGCAATCAACTTCGCGCCTAGCCCATCAATCAGTAATAGGCAGGTGCGATCTGATTCACCTAGCTCTAAAGGGTTACTAGAACCCTCTAATCCCATACCAGTGAAGATCGACTGCGACAGATCTGCTAACCCAAAGCCCACATCCCCATCCTGCCGTAATTTCCGTGGCAGGATACGCGCCATGGCCCGCACACCTAAAGCAGTTCTGCCGAAAGCTGGAGAGAACCCAGGCAAGATCGTTGATATCGACGTATCTCAGGAGATGTCAGATTCATTTTTGGAGTACGCATATTCAGTCATCTATTCGCGCGCCCTTCCTGATGCCCGCGATGGTTTAAAACCAGTGCAGCGCAGAATCTTGCATCAGATGTTTGATATGGGACTTCGCCCAGAAAAAGGACACGTCAAGTGCGCCCGCGTTGTTGGTGAAGTAATGGGTAAGTTGCACCCTCACGGAGATGGCGCGATCTATGACGCCGCAGTTCGTTTAGCTCAACCCTTTACAACTCGTCTTCCTTTAATTGATGGTCATGGAAACTTTGGTTCACTCGATGCCGGCCCAGCTGCCATGCGTTACACAGAAGCACGTCTTGCACCTGCTGCGATGGCGATGGTGGATGAAGCCGATGAAGACACCGTTGATTTTGGCGCAAACTATGACGGACAACTTCTTGAGCCTCTTGTTCTGCCTGCAGCTTTTCCTAATCTTCTCGTAAATGGCGCAACAGGAATTGCTGTAGGAATGGCAACAAACATGCCCCCTCATAATTTGGGAGAAGTAGTTGCTGCGACTAAGCACCTGATTGAAAACCCTAAGGCGACTCTCAAGGCACTGATGAAGTTTGTTCCTGCACCTGACTTTCCAACGGGCGGGCAGATCGTTGATTTAGAAGGTGTAGCTGATGCTTATAGCAACGGCCGTGGCTCCTTTAAGGTGCGCGCTACCGCGGTTATCGAGAAGGTCACTACGCGCAAACAAGGCATCGTGATCACAGAGTTCCCCTTCAATATTGGCCCAGAAAAAGTCGTTGAGAAGATTGCTGATCTGGTGAAGGCCAAGAAGATCCTTGGAATCTCAGATATCGTCGATCTCTCTGACGGACAACAAGGAACTAAGGTCGTCATTGAAATTAAGAATGGTTATGAGCCTGAAGAGATCTTAGAAAAGCTTTATAAATTAACGCCTATGGAAGATCAATTCTCAGTCAATGCCGTTGCGCTAGTTAACGGCAAGCCATTGACGCTGGGACTTAAGGAACTTCTTCAAGTCTTTATCGATCACCGCATTGATGTCGTGCGCCGTCGCTCAGAATTTCGCAAAGCAAAGGCCCAGAGCCGCCTCACATTGGTTGATGGACTGCTTAAAGCAATCATCGATATCGATAAGGTCATTAAGATCATCAGAGGCAGCGAAGATGCAGCAGTTGCCAAAGATGCGCTTATTAAGGGTTTTAAACTCACCGATGAGCAAGCAAATTACATTCTAGATATGCCACTTCGCCGCCTGACCAAAATGAGCAAGCTTGAACTTGAAACTGAGCAGAAGGAGCTGACGGCAACAATCACGGCGCTCAAGAAGTTGCTCTCTAGCGAGGAGAACATCAAGGCTCAGGTTTCAGCAGAGCTCACCGAAGTGTCAAAGAACTTTGCAACACCTCGTAGAACTCGAATCGCGGCTTAAATAAAGTTAAGCGTCGATCCTCTCGCGATCGATCTCTGCATTTGAAATAAATTCTTTTCGAGGCGCTACTTCGTTGCCCATAAGCAGTTCAAAGATCGCCTCTGCGGCCTTGGCATCCTTCATGGTTACCCGGCGAAGTGTGCGCTTTTCTGGATCCATTGTTGTTTCACGGAGCTGATCTGCGTCCATCTCACCCAAACCTTTGTATCGCTGCACAGGTTCTTTCCAACGCTTTCCAGCCTTTGTCAGGTCAGCAAGCACCTTCTTCATCTCTTCATCTGAATATGTGTA
>JBAWYW010000044.1:0-5924 GCA_037143395.1 Actinomycetes bacterium
GTTCGGTCACTTACTTTGCGAACAGTTAAATTTGGGTTAGCAGAGATTGCGTCCGTAATCCGCTCAGCATGATCACTGTCATGTGCATCGCATGAAACGTCTATAACCACTCGGTCAATCTGAGATTCCACAACGTCAAGAGCAGTAATACTTGCACCGGCGGAAGTTATTGCTGCGGTAATTTCTGCAACAGGCTGCGCAGATGGTGGTCCATCTACACGAATGGTTATTGCATACCCAGGACTGTTAGATGCCATTAGACAACACCGTAAAGACGGTCCCCTGCGTCTCCTAAACCAGGGACTATGTAACCTTTTTCATTCAGCTTCTCATCAAGAGCTGCCGTAACAATTGTGAGTGCTTTTTGATCTTTAAATTCTTTTTCAAGAGCAGCGATTCCTTCGGGAGAAGAGATAATGCAGATCGCTGTGATATCTGCTGCTCCAAGATCTAGAAGATAGTGAATAGCAGCTATAAGCGTGCCACCCGTTGCAAGCATTGGATCTAAGACATAACACTGACGACCTGTTAGATCACTAGGAAGTCTGTTGGCATAAGTGGAAGCTTGAAGTGTTTTTTCATCACGAACCATTCCAAGAAAACCTACTTGAGCAGATGGAATCAGACGCTCCATTCCTTCCAGCATTCCAAGACCTGCACGCAAAATTGGAATTACGACAGGATCTGGCTTTGCAAGAGCGGTGCCCTTGGTTTCTGCCACGGGAGTTTTCACATTCACATCAACCGTCTTGACCTCTCGAGTTGCTTCGTATGCCAAGAGGGTGACGATCTCACCGATGAGCTCACGGAACGTAGAAGAAGGTGTTTTTTCATCGCGCAGGACTGTGACCTTGTGGGCGATGAGCGGATGGTTGGCGACGTGAACTTTCATAACTTCACTTTACTCGCGGGCGCCTACCTTGTCGCGTGCCCGTTTCGGTGTCACTATGTACGCATGATGAGCAGCGGCGTTTACAACGAAGATGACTTTGGTCTCATCGCTTGGCACGAAGATGGCCGCTGGAATCTCTCCCGCCTGGTGGAAACAAGAGATCTTTCATCAATTATCGATCAGCTCAAAGCACAACAAACAGATGGCGGCGCAATTGTGTTGATCTCTGTTGATCAAGAATTCTTCATAATTGCCAGAGCGCGAGGCGCTCATATGAACATGATGCTCAGCGATGTTACATATGCCAATGAATATGAAGTTGCTGCAGATTTGATTGACATGCTCGACCTTCCATTTCCGGAAGACGAAGACGAACCACAACCAGGTGGGGATATTGACTTGCTTGCTGATTTAGGAATTAGCGGCATGGAACTTGAAGTAATGAGTGATGACTTAGATTTATATCCCGAAGATCAAATTAGCGCACTTGCTTCACGCCTTGGCTTTGCAGATCAGTTCGATGAAATTTATGACCGAGACTGAACTGATGAACGCAGCGCTTGAATTAGCGCGCCAAGCAATGACAACCGGAGATGTTCCAGTTGGCGCAATAGTTATTAATGCTGCGGGTGAAATTGTCGGTAGTGGTAATAATTTGCGTGAATTTGATAATGACCCGACCGCTCATGCAGAAATTGTTGCCATGCGCGAAGCGGCTTTAGTTGCGGAGAATTGGCGCTTAGATGATCACACTCTTGTAGTTACTTTAGAACCATGTGCGATGTGTGCAGGAGCGATTGCTCAATCTCGTATGAAGAAAGTAATTTTTGGCGCATGGGATGAGAAGGCCGGAGCCGTTGGTTCTGTCTGGGATATCTTGCGAGATCCACGTGCTCCTCACAAGGTTGAAGTTGTCGCAGGAGTATTAGAGGAGCAGTGCGCTGGGATACTTAAAGAGTTTTTTCAGAAGCACAGATAAGGGCTAAATAATAATTTCATATGAGGGATTAAGAATTACGAGTGATCCATTACTTTCACCAACCATGCCTTCAGCGCAGATTGTTGAACCAACTTCAAGCCCAGTTACTTCTCTGCGACCAATAAATTCCAACGTAATGCCACCTGTCTCATCCCAGACTTCGATTTCAACGTGCGCGGTTGAATTGGCAGCTGCATTGCGAATCGCGGTGACGTTGCCCCGTATATGAGCGCGGTGACGCCATGTTGCAGAGGAGATAGGTAGAACATTTTCTGCATAGTGACTTGTTTCAATAGGTGCGATGGGTTCATCGGCTACTCGACGAGTCTTTGATTGAACTGGAGTTTCTTCAACTTGATGATTCTCATGGCGCAAGATTGTGTGCCCAGAGATAATCCTTTCGACATCAAAAGGAATAATCGTTGCCACAACGCGTGGAAGCTGCGAAATAGGTGCTGAAATAACTTCAGCGGTGCGATCATGCAAGATACGGCCTAGAGCACCTGAATAAGAACGGCGAGGGAGTAAAAGCGTAAGTTCAACATCTGGAGAGGCGGTCATACGCACCGCGTAATCAACGGCTGCATTTGCTAGCCGGCGATCTGGGCAGTCAATCATTTCAAGTGGTACATCAGCACATGCTGGATTTTCTAGCCAAGCTTTTTTGATTGCATCAGCTCTTTGATCATCGATCACAAAGTGGACCGCATCAACACTTCGTGGATTAAGCGAGCGTGCATATCTAACTGCGCCAATTGTTGCGATATCCACTGAATCAACGAGAATGGTTACATCGTGCCTAGAGATAGTTGATGCTCGTGAATCCGCGCGGTTAATCCGTAGCGCCTGCTGTTCATTGCGGTACTGGCGGTTGAATCTATGCAAAGTAAAGACAAGTACTGGCGTAATCGCCAAGATAACCCAAGCACCTTCTGTAAATTTAACTACGGCAAAGATCACGATGATGACCGCAGATACAACTCCAGAAATTAAATTAATACCAGCGCGGTAGCGCCAACCTTTATCTCTGTTCTTTCGCGCACGCGATGCCATTCCAAAGCCAACAAGTGAGAACCCTGTAAATACACCAAGAGCGTAGAAAGCGACGAGACGGTTAACTGAACCAGATGTGATCAGGACAAGTGCTACTGCTCCTGTTGCAAGAACGATAATTCCATTTGAGAAAGCAAGACGGTGACCGCGCTTGGTGAGCTGTCTTGGCAAGAAGCCATCGTTAGCCACAAAGTTCACTAAGTATGGGAAGCCTGAGAAAGCAGTATTTGCGCCAGTAATCAGAATCAACATGGTTGCTGCTTGAACCACATAGAACCAGACGGTTCCAAAGGTTGCTGAACCCATCGTTGCTTTGACGATCTGCGAGATAACGGTCGGTGAACCTGAGTCATATGGTGTGGCAAATGTGCGGTGAGCGAAGTAAGAAACACCAAAGACTAAAGAGCCAAGAATTGCTGACATCGCAATCAAGGTCTTTCTTGCGTTAACACCTTCTGGGCTTCTAAAGAGTGAAACTCCATCAGAAATAGCTTCAAGGCCTGTCAGGGATGAGCCGCCGTTGGCAAATGCACGAAGCAAGATAAATATCGCAGCAAAGCTGAGTAAGCCTTGGGCATGACCAATAGCAACCGCTCCATGCAAAGAAGTTGGGTCATATTGTGGAAGTGTTCCTTTTGCCAACCTATATGCACCCGTTGCAAACATAACAACTAGTGAAAAGATAAAGAAATAAGTCGGAAGGGCAAATGCAGCTCCTGCTTCTTTCACTCCGCGAAGGTTTCCAAAAGTTAAGAGGGCGATAACCGCTAGCGTCATCACAACTTTGTATGGTTGTAGTGATGTGAAAGTAGAAAGAATTGCGTCGATTCCCGCAGATGATTGGATAGCTACAGTTACGGTGTAATCGAGCATGAGAGCAACGGCAGCAATCTGAGAGAAAACTGGCCCTAAGTTGTCTCTGGATACGACGTAGGCACCACCAGATTTTGTATATACCTGCACAACTTCTCTATAGGAGAAGGTAACGATGACCAAAACAATGAGCACAACTACCGTCATCGGCATCAAGATGCCAAAGGCAGCTAAACCAAATGCAGGAAGAAGTGCGAGCAGGATCTGCTCTGAACCATAGGCAGACGATGAAATACAGTCTGATGAAAGAATTCCAAGAGCAAAGACTTTGCTCAGACGCTGATGTGAAAGTGTGTGACGGTTAAGTGGTTTACCTAAAAATGCTTTTTTAATTCTGTAGGAAAGAGGATCACGAAGGTGAGCGTGCTCCTGCAGGGCCATTGGTTCTGGCGCGTCATCTGTCCAAGCTTTTGGCACGAGGTCCTTTTCTTGTCCTAATGGAACGTAATAAATATGAGTAAGTAACTCAGGTCTTTATTTTACGACGCTTGTCCGCTTTACACCTTGATCTGCGCGGAGGATGAGGGATTTGAACCCTCGATAGGTTGCCCTATACACGCTTTCCAAGCGTGCGCACTCGGCCGCTATGCGAATCCTCCAATTATTGGCCCTGGGGCCACAGGCCAAGGGTATCGGTGCTAGAAACTATGATTACCCGCAGATCCTCCGTGCGGCATTACCGTACTGAACTCCCCCAGGACCGGAAGGTAGCAAGGGTAGGTGCGCTCTAATGGGTGTGCGGGGGGTCCCTATCAAATAAGTATTTATATGTAAGAAGGAGAAAAGTGTCGCTCGCTCTTTATCGCAAGTACAGACCATCGACGTTTGCTGACGTCATTGGTCAAGAGCATGTGACAACTCCGCTCTCAAACGCTTTGGCATCAGGGGCAATTCACCACGCATATTTGTTTAGCGGTCCTCGTGGTTGCGGAAAAACTTCCAGCGCTCGCATTATGGCGCGCAGTCTTAATTGTGAAAAGGGACCAACACCAACTCCGTGCGGTCTTTGTCAGTCATGTAAAGATCTTGTTGCTAATGGCCCAGGCTCCATTGATGTTATGGAACTAGATGCTGCAACACACGGTCTAGTAGATGATGCACGCGATCTTCGCGATAAAGCTTTCTTTGCTCCGGTTCAATCGCGTTACAAGATTTATATTATCGATGAGGCCCACCAACTTGGGCCCGGCGCCGCAAATGCGTTGCTCAAAGTTGTTGAAGAGCCTCCTCCACATGTCATCTTTATCTTTGCAACAACTGAGCCAGATAAGTTAATTAGCACCATTCGCTCAAGAACACACCACTACCCATTTCGTTTAGTACCACCAGGAATTCTTGCCACTCACCTTGAGAAGATCTGCGATTTAGAAGGCATCAAAGTAGCAAAGGGTGTTATTCCCCTTGTTGTTCGCTCAAGTGGAGGCTCAGTTCGCGATGCGCTCTCTGTACTCGGACAATTACTTGCAGGTGCTGGAAAAGATGGCGTGACATACGAGATTGCTGTGCAGCTCCTTGGCTATACAGATGGCGCACTTCTTGATGAAGCAATTGACGCACTGGCTGCAAAAGATGGAACTACTTTATTTAATACGATTGATCACGTCATTGAATCAGGACTTGATCCACGCCGTTTCACACAAGATTTCTTAGAGCGCTTGCGCGACCTGATCATCATCGGGGCTGTTAAAGAAAATGCATCACATGTCTTGCGTGATTTCCCAGAAGATCAACTAGATCGGATGCGAAACCAAGCAAATATCATCGGCGCAGCAACGCTTATCCGAGCAGCAGATATCACCTCTTCGGGCCTTACAGAGATGCGCGGGGCAACAGCTCCGCGTCTGACATTAGAACTTATTTGTGGGCGCATTCTTCTTCCTTCTGGAGATGACAGTGCAGTAATCGCACGTCTTGAAAGGTTAGAGCGCGGAATTAATCCTGGGACTTCTTCGGCTCCGGTTGCAGCGCCAGCAGCAGTAAAGAAGGAAGAAATTAAAAAAGAAGTAGTGAAAGAAGAAGTAAAAGTAGAAGCAAAAGCAGTAGAAGAGAAGGTGGAAGCACCGACTCCTATTCGCGCAGCACCAGCTGCGCCATCTACGAATCAACCAACCGGCCCTGTTGATGTTG
>JBAWYW010000045.1:0-5707 GCA_037143395.1 Actinomycetes bacterium
GAGCAATTTGGTCTTGAACTGCGCGCATGAAATCACTAACTGCAATGACAGGACCATCATGATTCTTAAGTTTTTGGGTGATATAAGCGCTCTGTTTGTTATCTGGATTTAATAAGTTATGGCGGTCAACAGCAAGACCATCACGACGCAATTCATTCCAAGAAGTTACAGACCAGACATTTGCCGCGATATCCCAATCATCAGCTAACAACTTCTGCGCAGCAAGGGCCCAATTCATTCCAACTCCAGATGCTAGAAGTTGAACAGTTTTCTTACTCTTTTTAGTCGCAGGGGCATAGAGGTAAATTCCTTTGAGAAGGCCATCAACATCAAGTTTTTCTGGCTCTGCAGGCTGCATGTATGGCTCGTTGTAAACGGTGAGGTAGTAGTAAACGTTCTCACTGTTTTCTCCATACATACGGCGCAAACCATCTTTAACGATATGCCCTACTTCGTAAGCAAAGGCAGGGTCATAAGAGACGACGGCAGGATTAGTTGAGGCAAGAAGAAGAGAATGTCCATCTTCATGCTGCAAACCTTCACCGTTGAGAGTTGTGCGACCAGCAGTTGCACCTAGTACGAAGCCACGTACTAATTGATCTGATGCTGCCCAGAAGGCATCACCAGTGCGCTGGAAACCAAACATTGAGTAGAAAATATAGATAGGAATCATTGGTTCGTCATGTGTGGAGTATGAAGAACCGACAGCAGTAAAAGAAGCAACCGAGCCAGCTTCATTAATTCCTTCATGCAAAATAACGCCAGAGGTTGATTCCTTATAAGAGAGCATCAATTCACGGTCGACAGAGGCATATTTTTGTCCATGAGGTGAATAGATCTTCAGCGTTGGGAACAAACTATCCATTCCAAATGTTCTTGCCTCATCAGGGATGATGGGAACAAAGCGCGCACCAATATTTGGATCTTTCACCAAGTCTTTGAGTAAGCGCACAAATGCCATCGTGGTTGCCACTTCTTGCTGGCCGGATCCACGTCTGACTGATTCATAGGTGCTCTCAGGCGGCAAAGTGAAAGGCTTTGAAACTTTGCGACGAGTAGGAATGGAACCGCCAAGAGTGCTGCGGCGCTCCATCATGTATTTGTACTCAGGTGAATCAACGCCTGGGTGGTAATAAGAAGGAAGCTTTGCATCAATTGCAGAATCGGGAAGTGGGATCTGCAGCGTGTCACGGAATTGGATGAGATCTTCGATCGTCATCTTCTTCATCTGGTGAGTGGAGTTACGGGCTTCAAAGTGTGAGCCAAGTGTCCAGCCCTTGATTGTCTTTGCAAGAATGACAGTTGGTTTACCGTTCTTCTCACTTGCCTGCTTATAAGCAGCGAAGAGTTTGCGGTAATCATGGCCACCGCGCTTGAGAGCCCAAATCTTTTCATCACTCCAATTGGCAACCATCGCTGCTGTGCGAGGGTCACGGCCAAAGAAGTGCTCACGGACATAGGCTCCGCTTTCAGCTTTAAATGTTTGATAGTCACCATCTGTGGTGTTATTCATGAGATCAACAAGTGCGCCCTCACGGTCCATAGCAAGTAGCTCATCCCACTCACGGCCCCAAACAACCTTGATGACATTCCAGCCAGCGCCACCAAAGATTGATTCAAGTTCTTGAATAATCTTTCCGTTACCGCGCACAGGACCATCAAGGCGCTGCAAATTACAGTTGATAACAAATGTGAGGTTATCTAGACCATCACGAGCAGCAAGACTGATTGCGCCAAGTGTCTCTGGTTCATCACACTCACCGTCTCCAAGAAATGCCCAAACATTTTGATCAGATGTGTCTTTAATTCCGCGGCCCTGCAAGTAACGATTAAAGCGAGCTTGGTAAATTGCATTAATTGGGCCAAGTCCCATTGAAACTGTTGGGAACTGCCAAAACTCAGGCATTAAGCGTGGATGAGGGTATGAAGATAAGCCTCCACCATCGTGTGAAAGTTCTTGTCTAAATCCATCCATCTGCTTTTCAGTCAGGCGGCCTTCCATAAATGCACGTGCATACATTCCTGGACTTGCATGTCCTTGGAAGAAAATCTGATCGCCTCCGCCTGGATGATCTTGTCCACGGAAGAAATGATTAAAGCCAACTTCAGATAAAGATGCAGAAGAAGCATAAGTAGAGATGTGTCCACCAACGCCAACACCAGGACGTTGAGCGCGGTGCACCATAACTGCGGCGTTCCATCTAATAAATGCACGGATGCGGCGTTCCATCGTTTCATCACCAGGGAAAGCTGGTTCGAGTGCTGGAGGAATACTGTTGATGTAATCAGTTGCACGAAGCGCTGATACTCCAAGATTTTTTTCTTGAGCCCGATTGAGCATCGTTAACATCAAATAACGTGCGCGAACTGGACCTGCCGCTTTAAGAACTGCGTCTAGCGACTCTTTCCACTCTGCGGTTTCAGCAGGGTCGGTATCGACTAGCTGATCGATGAAGTGGGAAGGGTTTTGGGAGTTCTCGCTCATGAGAGGAGTTTATTCACCTTCTGGGAGTTGCATTCTCACCCTAAGGGGAGTGGACTATCCCTGTCGGGGAGATCCCCGCCACTATCTATGCCAGGAGGTACTTGCTTGAACTCCCCACAGGGGCCCGCACTAACAGTTGAGCGCATGGGAATCACTACAGGTGAATTAATTCTCGAGGTTGGCTTTGATCAAGACTGTGACGCTGCCCTGCGTGAACAAGTAATTGCAAAATCCGGACAAGCTCTCCTTGAAAGTGATTCCAACGAGGTTGTCGATGCAGTTATTTTATGGTGGAGAGATGGCGATGGGGATTTAGTCGATGATTTAGTCGATGCCCTCACATTCCTCAGCGAGAGCGGTCCAATCTGGCTTATGACACCAAAAGTTGGAATTGATGGCCATGTTGAACCCAGTGATATCCAAGACGCCGCCCCAACAGCCGGGCTCTCTCAGACAATTTCTTTTCTTGCTGCGCCAAATTGGACAGCGACTAAACTAGTGCCACGCAAAGCACAGTCAAACAATAAAAAATAGGAGATAACTAGATGGCACTAACAATCGGCCAAGCGGCACCGGATTTCACCTTAATGAACC
Organism: Actinomycetes bacterium; assembly: GCA_037143395.1. Classification (GTDB taxonomy): domain Bacteria; phylum Actinomycetota; class Actinomycetes; order Nanopelagicales; family Nanopelagicaceae; genus PALSA-747. The sequence continues at coordinate 3,080 of JBAWYW010000045.1, forward strand.
AACATGGAGAGAGTGTTTCTCTCTCATCATTTAAGGGCAAAAAGAACGTTGTTGTGATCTTCTATCCATTTGCATTCTCTGGCATCTGCACAGGTGAGCTATGTGCGATTCGTGATGATCTTGCTGCATTTGAAAATGATAATTCTGAGTTACTCGCTATCTCATGTGATCCAATGTATGCGCAGAAAGCATTTGCTGAACAAGAAGGTTATAAGTTTGGCGTGCTTGCAGATTTCTGGCCACATGGCGCAGCAGCTAAGGCATATGGCGTCTTTAATGAAGAGCGTGGATGCGCGATTCGCGGAACATTCATTATTGATAAGAGCGGAATTTTGCGCTGGCAGGTTGTTAACGGCCTAGGTGATGCGAGAAATATCGCCGATTACAAGGCTGCGCTAGCTACTCTTTAATCAGTTTTGTGACTCCCCGCTCTCACAAGGTAGAGTGGGGGACTCACATACCGGGCGGTTAGCTCAGCGGTAGAGCGCTTCGTTTACACCGAAGATGTCGGGGGTTCGAAACCCTCACTGCCCACCACAACAACTACATGATCTACTTTTGATAGAAGTAAGGAGACTTTGGTGAAGGCTAGTCCTGAACACCAGAATCTCTTGATTGAGTTGCAACTCATTGATACTGCGATCTCTCATCTAAAAATAAAATTAGCAAATTTGCCTGAGCGCGAACAGATCACAGCGATCCATACCCGCCTAGAGAACACAGCGGTTGAACTTGCTGTTGTTGAGACAGAGTTGGCAGATGTGGCTATTGATCTTCGCCGCATAGAAGTTGATGTCGAGCAAGTCGCAGACCGTATTAAGAAGGATGAATCCAGACTTTCATCAGGTGTGGGTTCGCCAAAGGAACTTGAACAACTTCAGCATGAGCTGGGCACACTTGCCAAGCGAAAGTCAGAGCTTGAAGATGGCGAACTTGAAGTCATGCTCAAGCACGACGCTGTTAAAGCCAGAGTCGATGAACTCCAGAATGATCAAGTGGGACTTAAGCAGCTTGAATTAGAGCTCAATATCCGTCTTGAAAATGCAACGACTGAGATCCAAAGTGAGATAAACATTCAGCAAGCAGAGCGAGGTCAGCTTGCTCCCAAGATTGAGGCGACTCTTGTTGAACTCTACGAAAAGGTCCGCACATCTAACGACGGTGTCGGGGCTGCGCTGCTGGTTGGAAATAAATGCGAAGGATGCCATTTATCTATCAACGCCATTGAGATTGAAAGAATCAAATCTTTACCTGCCGATGAGATAATTCGTTGTGAGGAATGCCGCCGAATCTTGGTAAGGATCTAAATGTCTCGCACATTTCATATCACCGCAGATGGTGGTTCTCGTGGCAACCCAGGCCCTGCAGCATATGGAGCAGTTGTCTCCGAAAATGGAAAAGTACTGGCAGAGCTCTTTGACACGATTGGTATTGCTTCTAATAACGTGGCTGAATACCGAGGTTTGATTGCCGGCTTAGAAAAGGCTCATGAACTTGATCCTGATGCAACAATTAATGTGCAGATGGATTCCAAGTTAGTTGTTGAACAGATGTCTGGCCGTTGGCAGATCAAGCACCCTGATATGCGCGAGCTAGCAAAGCAGGCACGAAGCATCCACGATTTATCAAAGGTCACCTTTGGTTGGATTCCACGTGAGGAGAACTCCCACGCAGATCGCCTTGCAAATAAAGCTCTCGATGGTGAACCAGGAAGCGTTTCGCGTCCACAACTTAATTTTCTAACAGAACGAGTTGTCTCAGATGAAGTTCCCACAACAATCTATTTTGTTCGCCATGGTGAAACGATCTGGACACCCGCGCGCAGATTCTCAGGAATCGGACCAGAAGATCCAGAGCTGACCCAAAAGGGAACAGAGCAAGCCAAGAAGGTTGCCAAAGAGATTGCTGCCCGCAAACCTGATTTGATCATTGCCTCGCCTCTTATGCGCACAACACAGACTGCAAAAGAAATTAGTGATGCAACAAAGCTCGATGTCACATTTGATGATCAGTGGGTTGAGTGCGATTTTGGTAACTGGGATGGATTTACCCCTGCAGAGATCAAAGCAAAGCACCCTGAAGAATGGGATGCGTGGCTTGCCTCTCCTAGTTATCGACCATCCGGTGGTGAGTCCTATGCAGAAGTTTCCTCGCGCGCTGAAGCAGGGCTGACTGACTTAGTTGTTCAATATCCTGGCAAAACAATCTGCGTGGTCACGCATAACATTGTTATTCGGGCTCTTGCATCCCTTGCAATAGGAGCTCCCCTTGAGGGCATGTATCACGTAGACATTTTGCCGTGCAGCATTACGACTGTGCTTGTTTGGCCATCTGATGGTTTACGCGCGCTTCGAGGCTTAAGCGAGCGTAGCCACCTCTAAAAAATTCGCGTATTCTTCTCTTACTGAAGAGTCGTCTGGATCACTGCGTTATGAAAATACCGAGGAAAGTCCGGACTCCACAGAGCAAAGTGATGGTTAACAACCACCCGGGGCGACCCGCGGGAAAGTGCCACAGAAAATGACCGCCGTGCAAACGGTAAGGGTGAAACGGTGGTGTAAGAGACCACCGCGTTGATGGTGACATCAATGGCAAGGCAAACCCCACTTGGAGCAAGACCAAAACGAT
>JBAWYW010000046.1:0-5686 GCA_037143395.1 Actinomycetes bacterium
TTACCCATGACATCACCGACGATACGAGATGATTTGTAATAACCCTTATCTGGCCTATAACCAGCATCAAACATTGCATAGAGAACACGACGATGAACGGGTTTTAAACCATCACGGACATCAGGAAGCGCACGGCCAACAATGACTGACATCGCATAATCAAGATAGCTTCGCGCCATCTCCACTTGCAGGTCTACTGATTCAACTTTCTCAGTAGCCATGCCTTCTTGGAATCTATCGTCCATTAGATATCAAGGAACCTTACGTCTTTAGCATTACGTTGAATAAAGTTACGACGTAGTTCAACATCTTCGCCCATAAGAACTGAGAAGAGATCATCAGCTGCTGCTGCGTCATCGATAGTTACTTGGATTAGAACACGATGTGATGGGTCCATTGTTGTATCCCACAATTCTTTTGCAGGCATTTCACCCAAACCTTTGAAGCGTTGAATACCATCTTCCTTCGGTAAACGCTTTCCTGCCTCTAAACCAATCTTGATAAAACCGTCTCGCTCGCGATCACTAAACGCATACTGGACAGGTTCTTTACCGCCCCACTTAAGTTTGTATAGAGGAGGCTGTGCCAAATACACATATCCATTTTCAATTAGTGGACGCATAAAGCGGAAGAGCAAGGTAAGAAGTAGCGTGCGAATGTGTTGACCATCTACGTCAGCATCGGCCATCAAAATAATTTTGTGATAGCGGAGCTTTGCTGCATCAAACTCATCATGGATTCCTGTGCCAAGAGCTGTAATAAGCGCTTGAACTTCGTTGTTTTGAAGTACACGATCGATACGAGCCTTTTCAACATTCAAAATTTTTCCACGAATTGGCAGCACCGCTTGATAGCGAGAATCGCGACCACCCTTTGTTGAACCACCTGCAGAGTCACCTTCAACAATATAAAGCTCACACTTTTCTGGTTCAGTCCATTGGCAATCCGCAAGCTTTCCTGGCATTCCACGGCCTTCAAGCAATCCCTTACGTGAACGGCTTAAGTCGCGTGCTTTACGCGCAGCAACGCGCGCTGCGGCAGCATCAATACTTTTTCTCACAATATCTTTTCCCTCACCAGGATTTTTTTCAAACCAGGTGGTGAGTGCGTCATTCATAGCTTTTTGAGTGAATGACTTTGCTTCAGTATTACCAAGCTTTGTCTTTGTCTGTCCTTCAAATTGTGGTTCACCTATTTTGATGGAAACAATTGCAGTAAGCCCTTCACGCACATCATCTCCTGTGAGGCGATCTTCTTTCTTGCGGATAAATCCCCACTCTTCACCAAACTTATTTACTATCGATGTGAGAGAAGTTCTAAAGCCCTCTTCGTGCGTTCCACCCTCTTGAGTGTTAATGGTGTTGGCAAAGGTATAAACAGACTCAGAAAATCCAGTATTCCACTGCATGGCAATTTCTAATGACATCTTTGCTTTTTGATCTTCAGCCGCTAAATAAATAACTGACTTATGTTGTTCACCTTTTGAAAGATTGAGATGGTGCACAAAATCAACAATGCCGCCTTCGTAATAATAAACAGAGGCGAGCTGAGCGCCTTTTTCATCCACGTGGCCTTCGCGTTCATCGGTCAGGGTGATCTTCAAACCCTTATTTAAAAATGCCATTTCGCGAAAGCGTGCAGAGAGTGTTTCGTAAGAGAAATCTGTAGTTTCAAAAATTTCAACAGATGGCCAGAAAGTTGTGGTGGTTCCCGTTTGGTTTGTTGCTTCCCCTTTACGAACCGGAGCTTGAGGAACGCCGAGTTTGTACTCTTGATACCAATGCGCGCCATCTCGCTTTACTTCTACGGCTAAATCGGTTGACAGTGCATTTACAACAGAGATGCCAACACCATGAAGGCCGCCAGAGACTGAATAACCGCTGTCGCCAAATTTTCCACCTGCATGCAAAACTGTAAGAACAATTTCCAATGCTGGTCGCTTTTCAACAGGGTGCAAGTCGACGGGAATTCCACGGCCGTTATCAACCACTCTCACTGCGCCATCTGCCATTAAAGTGACATTAATTTCAGTGCAGTAACCAGCGAGCGCTTCATCTACCGAGTTATCTACGACTTCATAAACAAGATGATGTAATCCGCGTTCACCAGTAGAACCGATATACATTCCAGGACGCTTTCTAACAGCGTCTAAACCTTCAAGGACCGTGATCGCACTGGCGTCATAAGACTTCTCAGCCAAGGCACTCTCCTTCTGGTCAAAACTGCCTCAATCAAGCCTGAGGCGTTTTTGCGGGGTTAGACCCCAAATCTTAGTCAAAAGAGGTGACACGAGCCAGCCATAAAACGGCCTAAATGTGGATATGCGGGGTTTTTAGAGCGAAGTTGTGGGTAGTTACTACCTCAGAGATTTTTAGACGCTCAGCCGTAAGTATCCCGCGGGCCCCGTGCGTTCTTGATCGTGCGGATTCCCTTTTTCCAGCTTGGGGCGTGTGGCCCAATTACTTCGATCTGTTCAACGAGCGCTCCTGGCGCTGACTGAGAAATTGTTTGTAACAACTGCGTAGAGATTAATTTCATTTGTGTTGCCCATGCCGACGAGGTTGTTTGAATTGTTAATAGACCATCGACAAGTGTGATCGGCGTTGCATGCTGCGCGATTTCATCTCCCACAACACTTTTCCACTCAGTAAATAAAGTTCCCTCTGCAATTCCCTGCCGCCAATCGCGACCATCAACTAAATCTGCAAGAAGATCCTTCATTGATTTTGGATCGTCAATCTTCTCGCGGGTTTCTTCTCGCGCAGTTCCTTTATTTTTACGAGTTTGATTACGCCACGATTTATATAACTCGCGCGCTAAGTCAGACTTCATGCTTTTACCTTAACGCTTCCAGACTTAACAAAAAAGACCTCACCTGAAAGTTCAGAGGGCAGATCACTTTCAACGGCAACAGTAATAAGCGTCTGTTCGGCTGATCTGGCAAGTTCAACAAGCTGATCACGTCTTTCTTCATCTAACTCAGAGAAGACATCATCTAATATCAAAATTGGAGATGCTCCTTCATTTTTTAATAATTTATACGATGCAAGTTTAAGAGAAAGTGCTACCGACCAAGATTCCCCATGGCTTGCATATCCTTTAACAAAATGATCACCTAGGTGAAGAAGCAGATCATCTCTGTGGGGACCTATAAGGGTTAAGCCTCTCTCAATTTCCTGCCCCTTTATCTCAGACATCTTTGCAAGCATTGCTGCCGTATTTGTCGCCGGGTCTGTTGAAGGATTATCAATACTGCACTTATATGTAATTCGTGCTGGCTTCTTCTCTGAAATTTCCTTATACACATCGCTAAACACAGGTTCAAAATCTCTCAGCAAAGAAAGTCGCGCAGCAATAATCTCTCCGCCATATTGAGCTACTTGTTGGTCCCATGATTCAAGAGATGAATAACCTGCTCTACTTTTGAGAAGCGAGTTGCGCTGGCGAACAGCGCGTTCATAATCTGTAATGACACCGGCAAGGCGAGGGCTACGTAATGTGAGTAGCTGATCTATAAACCTTCTGCGCTCTGCTGGGTCTCCGCGGACTAAATCTAAATCTTCAGGAGAAAAATAAACACACTGAACTAAGCCAAATAATTCCTTCTGGCTGCGTACTGGGTTTTGGTTGATCCGCGCTCGGTTTGCTTTATCGGCATTAATCTCTAACTCAACAATTACTTCTCTATCTGGTTGTTGAATCTTGGAGCGCACATATGCAGAGTTCTGGCCCAACTGCACAAGAGGTTGATCTGTTGCGGTTCGGTGGGAAGAAAGAAAGGCCAAGTACAAAACAGATTCGACGATGTTGGTCTTTCCCTCGCCGTTTCTTCCAAGAAAAATAGTGATGCCGGGTTTAAGTGGCAACTCTAAGTCACTGTAAGAGCGGAAGTTTTTTAGTGAGAGAAGTGAAAGGTGCACACTAATTAAGCGCTATATCTCATAGGCATAAGAAGATACTTGTAGCTCTCATCTTTTACTCCAGCTGCTTCATGCTTTCCTGTGAGAACAGCGGGCTTACTTGCACCGGTAAAATCAATCTGCACAAATGGTGTTCCGATCGCTTGCAAACCATCGGTTAGATATGTTGGGTTAAAAGCGATGCTAATTTCTTCACCATTATATTGAATCTCAAGCTCTTCTGTTGCTTGCGCTTCTTCTCCGGCGCCTGCTTCAAGTTGAAGCTTTCCATTTCCAAAGATCAGGCGAAGTGGAACTGTCTTGTCGGTAACGAGGGCAACACGTCGGACAGAATCCAAAAATGGTGCTACCTCGATAGTTGCCTGCGCAACAGATTCTGTTGGCAATAAATGTTTAAATGGTGGGAAGGTTCCATCGAGTGTTCTAGATGTCATTGTTTTTAAATCGGAAACAAAGCCAATGAGGCGTTCATTTGATGCGTTAGGTGAAAGCGCCAAAGTAACTTGTGTGTGAGTTGTCAGCGAGCGCCCAGCATCTGAAAGTGTTCGCGCCCGAACAAGTGTTGTGGATTCAAGGCTGGCGTCTTTTGCCTGCCATGCCAGTTCGCGAACAGCTAGGCGGTAGCGGTCTGTGGCTGCGAGAGTGATTGTGTTTTTATTAATTTCGATGTGCACACCGGTAAGAGTTGGCAGCGAGTCATCTTTTCCTGCAGCTATTGCCACTTGGTTCACCGCTGTTGCAAATACATCACTTGCAATTACTCCTGCTGTTTCAGGAAGGTCGGGAAGGTTTGGGTACTCTGAAACAGAAAGTGTTGGAAGAGTAAATTTTGCCGCTCCTGCGGTCACAAGGACTCTCGTTCCATCCAAATTAAAACTTACAGGCTTGTTTGGTAGTGATCGTGCAATTTCAGCTAACAAGCGGCCCGGAACTAAAACTTTTCCTTTATTTGCAATGTCAGCTTTTAAAGTTGCTTTGGTGGATGTTTCTAAATCTGAACCTGTCAGAGTTATTGAGTCGTCTACATCAATCATGATTCCAAGAAGCTCGGGTTTAATGGGACGAGTAGAAAGGCTGCGGGCAACCCAATTAACGGCGTCTACTAACTCGCCCGGTTCAACAACAAACTTCATCTCGTTCTCCCTATTCACATCATTTATCTATTAATTTAACTAGTAGTAGTAACCAGACCCTCTCCCTGTGGAGAAAGGGTAAAAGCGCTGGTCGGCGCCTTACTTACCCTCTCTACAACTGTGGAGGAGAGTGTGGAGAACTCCCTCAAACCTAATCCTCGCCTCTGTCAGAAGAGAAGAAAAAGATAAAACACCCTGTTTACCCACAGAGAAAGAAGAATTGTCCACAGTTACCCACAGCTTTTCCACAACTGGGGTTAACTTGCTCAGTTCGGGCAAATAGGACATTTTGCTAGTTTCTTGCCTGAAGCTTGATTCGGTTGGTGAGCTCAGTGACCTGGTTATAGATCGAACGACGCTCAGCCATAAGTTGGCGGATCTTACGATCGGCATGCATCACCGTGGTGTGATCGCGGCCGCCGAAGGTCTGACCAATCTTGGGAAGTGAAAGCTCGGTCAACTCCCGGCAGAGATACATCGCGATTTGGCGGGCATTTACCAAGACGCGGCTGCGGCTTGAGCCACAGAGATCGTCCAAAGACAGGCTGAAGTAAGAAGCTGTCTGGGCCATGATGGTCGAGGCGGTGATTTCGGGGCCGGCTTCATCAGGGATCAGATCTTTCAAAACAATTT
>JBAWYW010000047.1:0-5644 GCA_037143395.1 Actinomycetes bacterium
ATTGCTTATGCCGGTATCGCAACACTCCCATTTGGAGGAGTTAAAGAGAGCGGATATGGACGTATTCATGGACGAGAAGGACTTCGAGAATTTACCTATCTTCGCTCAGTGGCAAAGAAGCGTTTTAGTATCCCTCTTGCGACAATGTCTTTCACTCGAAAAGCATCCACTGATGCCTTGATCAAAAAGCTTGCTGAGCTTCGTAACCGCTAAATTTATTCTCTTAGTACTTAGGAGCGTTACGAGAACGTAGTGTCTTTGGTTTGCGCTGATCTTTCTTCTGCCAGCATGCGCTATGCCAATGTCTGCGGTTATCAAGATCATCATCTATCCAAGCCACAATATGTGGTGTTGCGGTTGGTATTAACTGATCACACCCTGGACATCTGTAGGGTTTTGTAGAACTAGAACCTGTAACTTTTCTGACGGTATACATACCTTCAATATGTTCTTCCACAGTTTCAAATGAATGCGAGATATCGCGATCAGGCTCTTTCGGGCCTTTACCTTTGGGGTGATTTCTGCGCGGGCTCACCCCTCTATTCTTTCCTATTCACAGCAAATTCGCTGCCTCATAGTGAGATGAAATTAGCGCGTTGCTAGCGAAATACGGCAAGATACGAACATGAACCACGCAATTAAAGTACGCGGCTTAAAGAAGAGCTACGAAGGAAAAATTGCGGTCAATGGAATTGATCTTGATGTTGTGCAGGGCGAGATATTTGCAATTTTGGGTCCAAATGGAGCCGGTAAGACAACTACAGTTGAAATCTTAGAAGGCTACCGTGATCGGGATTCTGGGGATGTAACGGTCCTTGATCTAGATCCAGAGCATCTAGGAAGTCAGAGCAGCAGTTGGCGCAACAGAATTGGAATCGTCTTGCAATCAACAAGTGATGCCGGAGATTTAAGTGTCTCTGAGACGATTCGTCACTTCGCTCATTACTACTCAAACCCCAAGAATCCAGATGCCGTTATCACCTTAGTAGGACTTGATGAGAAGCGTGATGACAGAGTGCATAACCTCTCTGGAGGGCAGCGCCGCAGATTAGATGTTGCGCTAGGAATCATTGGATCACCTGAAATCCTATTTCTAGATGAGCCAACAACAGGCTTTGATCCAGAGGCTCGGCGTGCATTTTGGGGGCTCATTCGCACCTTAAAAGCCGAAGGAACCACAATTCTTTTAACAACGCATTACCTAGACGAAGCAGAGGAACTCGCAGATCGTGTTGCCGTTATAAATCATGGCAAGATTGTTGAGATTGCAACACCTGCAACACTAGGTGGTCGCCATTTAGCAAAAGCAACGATCTCGTGGAAAGAAAAAGGGCAGATTCAAACAAAACTTTCCTCGAATCCGACAGCTGACATCCAAGAGCTATCCAAAAACTTTGATGGAGATATCCCAGAGCTCACCGTAACCCGGCCAACCCTGGAAGATGTTTACATCACCATGATTGGGGCAAACAAGTGAACATACTTCGTATTGGCGCCCTGCGCGGTGGCCTTGAAATAAAGCAGTTTATGCGCAGGCGTGAATCTGTTGTCTTCACCTTGATGTTCCCCGTGCTCTTACTATTCATCTTTGGTTCGGTCTTCAAAAATACGATTGCCCCAGGAGTTACCTTTAGTCAGTACTTTATTTCAGGAATGGTTGCCTCTGGCCTTGTGAATACGGGTTTTCAGCAGCTTGCCATCAATATCCCCATGGAAAGAGACTTTGGCACTCTCAAGCGCTTGCGTGGAACTCCCATGTCGCCTATCTCCTTCTTTATCGGTAAAGCCATCTTGGTCTTCACCGCAATGATCATTCAAGTATTTCTACTTCTTCTCTTTGGTGTACTTTTCTTTCATCTTCACATGCCCCATGACCCAGCGCTCTGGCTTCGCTTTATTTGGCTCGTAATACTAGGCAGCGCCTCATCAACCGTACTTGGTATTGCATTTGCCACCGTCATTAAAAGTGGTCGCGGTGCGGCGGCGGTTGTCTCACCTATTGTGATCATCTTGCAATTTTTGAGTGGAGTCTTTTTTGTCTTTTCAAGTTTGCCATCGTGGATGCAAAAATTCGCATCCATATTTCCTCTCAAGTGGCTGACACAAGGAATGCGATCAGTCTTCTTGCCAGATAGCTTTGCATCTCAAGAAGTTGCGCACACTTGGGAGATTGGTCGAACTGCGCTCGTGCTTATTGTGTGGCTCGTACTTGGAACGATTATGGCTGCTCGTTCATTTAAGTGGTCTGATCAATGATGAGTAAAACAGCCAGAGCGTTTGCGTTCATACTTGCCCTTGTTTTACTTGGTGCTGGAGTACCCACAACGCATGCCGTAACTTCAAAGCCAACTCCTAAACCAACTGTGAAAGCTAGTACAAAGGCTCCAGTAAAGCCGAGTGTAAAAACAGGATCAAAGGTAACTACTCCAAAGAAAAAAGTAGCCAAGAAGGTCTACAGGAAATACAAACCTCGTAAGCGAGTCGTGATCACTCCTTCACCGGCTCCGAATTGGCCACCCGCTGGATTTGTTTCTAATAATGGTGTTTATGCAAAGGTACCGACAGGCGCCGAACTTGTTGGAATTCTCTCAGCACTGAAATCCCCCAGTGGTTCGGTCAAGCAATGTTCACAAGATCCTTTGAACCCTACAGTTGTTGCCAAATCCTGTGGCGCAGTTCTAGCGGCAGCCCAAGATGGTTGTTCGTGGTGGGAAGTTAATTCTCAGGTAAATGGTGTTGATCCAAACAATCCAAACGGGCAAATCATGCTTGGAAATTTGCGGACTCTTTCAGGGGGAACGCCCGCTCATTCAGTTTCCACGATCGTATTAGTCAGTGATGTTCCACTTACCACTGGGGTTAAATTCACAAATATAACGGTGAAATGTTGGCCCACTCCAACTACCGAACGTGTACCAAGCAATACCTTTACGCCATCTGCGCCCGCACCAACACCATCTCGAAGTTAAAAGTTTTAGCGGTTGGCTCCAGGAACCCAGAGAGTGTCACCTGTCTTTTTATTTGCGTGACGCGCAAGAACAAAAAGAAGGTCAGAAAGTCGGTTTAAGTACTTTGCTGTCAGTGGGTTCACTCCCCCACCGAATGAATGGATTGCATGCCAGGTTGAACGCTCTGCCCTACGTGTAACTGTGCGAGCAACATGCAAGAGCGCAGCTCCAGCAGTTCCAGATGGCAAAACAAATGAGCGTAACTCTTCTAAATCTTTGTTGTAAAAATCAATCTGCTCTTCCAAAAAATTAATCTGGGACTCAACAACGCGAAGTGGCTCAACCTTTGGATCATCGATAACAGGCGTGCAGAGATCTGCTCCAACATCGAAGAGGTCATTTTGAATACGAATCAGGACCTTAGTTACTGTTGGATCATCACTTGGGGCTAGAGCAAGAACAACACCGATAGATGAATTAGCTTCATCAACATCAGCATATGCTTCCAAGCGAGGGTCATTTTTTGATGTGCGGCTCATGTCCCCAAGGGAGGTAGTGCCGTCATCACCTGTTTTTGTATAAATACGAGTCAGATTAACCATGGGGTGAGCCTATTAGAGCAAGTACGATGTGACCACTCAAGATTTGATTGGAGGTGAGTTGTGCCCGAAAGTTCACCAAGTTTTCGCATCCTTGGCCCTGCTCGCCTATCTGGTGAGGTCAAAGTAACAGGGGCAAAGAACTCAGCCCTCAAACTTATGGCCGCGTCGCTTCTCGCTGCAGGGACTCACACCATTCGCAATGTCCCTGATATCGCCGATGTTCACATTATGTCCGAACTTTTAGTACGTCTTGGTTGCAAGGTTTCACTCAGCGATGATGTGCTCACAATTGATGTGCCAGCAACACCAGGACATCGCGCTGAATATGATTTAGTGCGCAAAATGCGTGCATCTATTAATGTGCTCGGTCCAATCCTTACCCGTGTTGGGGTCGCAGAAATTTCTCTACCTGGCGGAGATGCCATCGGATCTAGAGGACTTGATTTTCATATCAGTGGCTTGGAAGCACTTGGCGCAACCGTGACCTTTGAACATGGTTTCATCATCGCGAAAACTAATGGAAGATTACAAGGGGCAACTATCGATTTAGTTTTCCCAAGTGTTGGAGCAACTGAGAATCTGATGACAGCCGCTGTTTTGGCAAGGGGAACTACAACAATTAATAACGTTGCCCGCGAACCAGATATCAGCGACTTAGGTGAATATCTCATCTCGATGGGCGCAAAAATTCAGGGCTTAGGTAGTCAGAGTCTTGTTATTGAAGGCGTGGATTCGCTCAAGGCAGCCGAACACTCAACACTTCCAGATCGTATTGTCACTGGCACATGGGCATTTGCTGCTGTGATGACAGGTGGAGATATAACCATTCACGGGGCAAGGGCTGATCATCTTGAATTGCCTTTGGACAAGCTAGTTGCAAGCGGCGCAGTTATCACATCAACTCCTGATGGAATCCGTGTCAAAATGGATAAGAGACCTATCGCAATTGATGTTGCAACACTTCCCTATCCAGGATTTCCTACCGACTTGCAGCCCATGGCAATTGCATTGAACGCAATTGCAGATGGAAGCGCCATAGTGACGGAGAATGTATTTGAAGCAAGATTTATGTTCGTCAATGAACTCAAGCGCCTAGGCGCTCGTATTACCGTTGATGGCCATCACGCGGCCATCGCAGGGATTAAGCAGCTTTCAGGGGCACCAGTTGTGGCAACAGATATTCGCGCTGGCGCTGGATTAGTCCTAGCTGGCCTTGTCAGCGAAGGCATCACAATTGTTGAGGATGGTTTTCATATTGATCGTGGCTATCCAAATTTTGCAGAGGATCTACGCTCACTGGGCGCAGATGTGACACGTATTTAAGCTTGGGTCTGCTCGCCCAGAATTGAAACTCGATTGTTATTGACCGAAATAAACCCACCGGCCATATCAAAATCAGAAGTTGTTCCATCTGTGCCCTTTACAGTGACAACTCCTGGAACAAGCACACCGAGAAGCGGAATATGTTCAGGCAAGATTCCAATGTCACCTTCGAGCGTGCGCGCGGAGACCATTGTGGCCTCACCCGAAAAGACACGCTTTTCAGGTGAGACTACTTCAACAGTGAGTGTTGCCATCTTTATGCCTTTGCCAACTCAGCAGCGCGGCGCTCAACGTCAGCTAAGCCACCACACATAAAGAATGCTTGCTCTGGAACATGGTCATACTTTCCATCTGCAAGTGCTTCGAAAGCTTCAATTGTTTCAGATAGTGGAACAAATGAACCTTCGATTCCTGTGAATACCTTCGCAACGAAAGTGTTCTGAGACAAGAAGCGCTGAATACGACGGGCGCGGCCAACCAAGATGCGATCTTCTTCGGAGAGTTCATCAATACCCAAAATTGCGATGATGTCTTGAAGATCCTTATAACGCTGCAAGATCTGCTTCACGCGGTTTGCAACACGGAAGTGGTGCTCACCGATATAACGAGGATCCAAAATACGTGATGTTGAGTCAAGTGGATCCACAGCAGGATAAATACCAAGTTCTGAAATTGGACGAGACAACACTGTTGTTGCATCCAAGTGCGCGAATGTGGTGTGAGGAGCTGGGTCGGTGATGTCATCGGCAGGAACATAAATTGCCTGCATAG
>JBAWYW010000048.1:0-5536 GCA_037143395.1 Actinomycetes bacterium
TTTCACGTAAACGGAGATGATCCAGAATCTGTTGTAAGAGTTGCACGCCTTGCTTTCCAATATCGTCAAGAATTCAATAAAGATGTCATTATCGATATGGTCTGCTACCGCAGACGTGGTCATAATGAGGGTGACGAACCAAGCTTTACTCAGCCAATGATGTACAAACTTGTTGAGGCAAAGCGCAGTACACGTAAGCTCTATACCGAGGCGCTAATCGGGCGTGGGGATATCACCGTTGAAGAGGCTGAAGAAGTACTACGAGACTATCAAACACAGCTCGAGTCAGTATTTAATGCTGTCCATAACGTAGAGCCAGAAACTGATTCAAATTTCTATGTCCCATCTTCACCTGCGCCAGAAGAGGTTGCTACTGCTGTTGATGAAGCAACACTGAGGAAGATTGCAGCCACACAAATTGCAACTCCTGAAGGTTTTGTCATACACCCTCGACTTGCACCACAACTCGCAAAGCGAAATGAAATGTTAAATGACGGAACAGTGGACTGGGCAACTGGTGAACTCTTTGCCATGGGATCACTCCTTCTTGAAGGTCACCCAATCCGACTTGCAGGCCAAGATGTAAGACGTGGAACTTTCTCCAACCGTCATGCTGTGATCGTGAATCAAAATGATGGAAGCGATTGGTTCCCACTGCGTTCGCTTCTGAAAGATGAAAATCAATTCTTCGTCTTTGATTCCCTACTCTCTGAATACGCAGCAATGGGATTTGAATATGGCTATTCAGTTGAGCGTGAAAACGCACTTGTCATGTGGGAAGCTCAATTTGGAGATTTTGCTAATGGTGCGCAATCAATCATCGATGAATTCATCTCATCTGCACTTCAAAAGTGGGGTGAGCGCTCATCTATCGTCTTGCTCTTGCCTCATGGTTACGAAGGACAAGGCCCTGATCACTCTTCCGCTCGCATTGAGCGATATCTCGCACTCTGTGCTGAGCAGAACATGACTGTTGCGCAGCCATCAACCCCAGCTTCTTATTTCCATTTACTTCGTTGGCACATGAAGAATCCTGCTCGTCGTCCACTCATTGTCTTTGAACCAAAATCAATGTTGAGACTAAAGGCCGCAGCTTCTGGACTTACTGATTTCACCACAGGAACATTTAAGCCAGTGATCAGTGATCCAACAGTCACAAACGCAACCAGAGTTATTTTCTGTTCAGGAAAGATTTACTGGGATCTTGTTGCCGAGCGTGCAAAACTTAATGAAACTTCAACCGCAATCATCCGCATCGAACAGCTCTATCCATTTCCACTACATGCATTTATGGAAGTTGCGAATGCTCATCCTCAAGCAAACTTGCTATGGGTGCAAGATGAACCTGCTAACCAGGGTCCATATCCATTTATCGCTCTTAATACATTTGAAGCACTTGATGGGCGCACTTTGCGCCGCATTTCAAGGCGGGCTACTGCAAGTCCCGCAACTGGTTCTAGTCATCTACATGAAGAAGAGCAGCACGCTCTCATGACTGAAGCTTTTACCCGCTAATTCCTTTTATAGCGAAACAGAACTACTCCTCGAAATTCATGGTCGTGCACAACACCCCAGTGCCGAGAATCTGTACTTTCAGGTTTGTTATCTCCCTCAACCCACAGACCGAACCCAACAGGCTCAACATGCATTGCTCTTTTAATTTGCAGGATTCCTGGTAATTCATCACGTTCAAAAATCACTACACGGCCTCGAAGTTGATACGGATTGATCTTGCCGATCGGGTGAAAGATAAGCCAATCCCCATCGTTGTATTTAGGCGCCATCGAGTTGCCGCTAACGGCAATCCTCTTAAATGGAAGCTTAGGCATCAGAGTAGTAGTCTGACACATACCAAGACGCACATCATCTTTAGCAAAAGGAGTACTTACATGTTCAAGCCAACACTCATCGGGTATGCGCACTGCGATCTACCTTGTGGAATCTACGACCCAGCACAAGCAAAGATTGAAGCACAGTCTGTAAAAGCTGCCATGGAAAAATATGCTGCAAGCAGCGATGTTGACTTTAAGTCACGCGCAGTGGCGGTAAAAGAAGAGCGCTCAGAAATGGTCAAGCATCATCTTTGGGTTCTATGGACTGACTACTTCAAAGCTCCTCACTTTGAGAAGTACCCACAACTCAACACCTTGTTCAATGAAGCGACCAAGCTTGCTGGCGCGGGTGGAACAAAGGGAACTAACGATGTTGCCGTTGCTGACAAGCTACTTGCAAAGATCGAAGAAATCTCAACAATTTTCTGGGAGACAAAGAAGGCTTAACTAGCTGGCAACATCAGTTGCGCGCAGATTTTCTGCCGCACTTTTTGCCATAAAAGATACGCGATCTACTAATCGCCGTTGCAATTGCGCAACGGCGATTATTCTTTGATCCTGATGTATTTCGCAATCAAAAGTTAAAATATCATCTGTTAATTCAACTGCGCGCACTACAGCGCGAACTTCATTTCCAACCGCCACGCTTCCCCGCACTTGAACTGCTACCCCTACCGTGACTGATGTTTCGCCAGTTTCAAAATATTCAGCAGTAGCTGCAGTGCATGCGCTTTCTACTACGTTAATTGTTGCGGTTGTTGCCAAGACTGGAAGGTCGCTAAAGCCTTGAGCGATTCCTGTGTCTAGGGGGCGAACCGTTAGGGATGCCATCCCTACAGCTCCCAACAACAATTCTGTTTGCATACCTAATACTTTATGCGTTTGGACTAGAAAAACGTGTTTACCGCGCCCAATTTATTCTGTGTCGTTGCGAAATTCTTGGGTGTATTCCTGGGTTACTTCATGAGTAATCTGAAATGAGTCGCCTTCGCCAAAAGTAATCTCTGTGACAGTTGTCTGAGAGAAGAACTCCACTTGGGTTTGAGCTGAAAGTGCATTGATCTGCTCTTGGATACGTTCATTCAATTCTTCAGGGGCGCTCTCCATGCAGCTTCGACGAAGCAATTCCTGCATCATGGAAATTGCCGCCCGCTCGACTTCCATAATCTGCGTACAAGGTTGACACTCTTGGAAGTGAATTTCAAAGATCTGATAATCGAGAGGTGAGGCGAGTTCATGATCAATAAAGAGGATCAATTTCTCTTGAACTTGTGGGCAGGTAATGTGATTCATATCAGTGCTCACTTTGCATCACCTGACTTATTAAAGCCTCGTTCTTTTGCATATTGCCCTAAAGATTCACGAAGTAACTTTCGACCGCGGTGGAGCCTGGACATAACAGTTCCAGGTGGGACTCCAACTATTTCGGCAATCTCTTTATAGGAAAATCCCTCAACGTCGGCGAGGTAAACAACCATTCTAAAATCTTCAGGTATCCCAGCGAGCGCAGTCTTCACATCTCCATCTGGAATGTTATCTAGGACTTCATCTTCGGCTGATCGACCTTGATCACTCGTATGACTTGCTGCGTCATGAATCTGCCAATCCTCTAATTCACCTGCTGCAATTTGTGGGCGGCGCTGGTCTTTACGGTAGGTATTGATGAAGGTTGTCGTGAGAATGCGATAAAGCCAAGCTTTGAGATTTGTTCCTGGCTCAAATTGATGGAAAGCGACGAAAGCTTTGGCGTAGGTGTCTTGAACTAAATCTTGGGCATCATGAGAATTCTTTGTGTAGCGAAGTGCCGCTGAATACAGTTGGCTTGTATATTGCAAAGCGTCGCGTTCAAATCGCGCCTTCTTCTGAGCAGCGCTCTCCTTGCTCACATCCACCACAGCTAGATCTGTGTGGTTATCTCTTGGCACAACTGCTAAAGAGTCCTCGTTCTTTTCCATCACCCCGCACATTACCGCCATAAACTGTGTAACCACCCAGAAGATCGACTTATTCCCCGGCACCAGCACTTACTGAGGTTGGCTAGGCTTGATCCATGAGTAGTGATGTGGGCAATCTGTGGCCTGCTCCGTTTAGGGGCAATCAAGCCATCGATTCGGCGATCACGATTCCTGGATCAAAGTCGGTAACAAATAGAGCCCTCATTTTGGCTGCGCTCTCTAACTCACCCTCGACTCTCCACAAACCTCTTCACTCCAGAGATTCAGCGCTGATGATTGCTGGTTTAAAAGCACTCGGTGTTGGCATTCACGAAGCAGCAAACGGTGATCTCACCGTTACACCTGCGCCTCTCTTTGGTCCCGCACAGATCGATGTTGGTAACGCAGGAACTGTTATGCGCTTTTTACCACCGGTTGCCGCGATGGCAAAGGGGCTTATTCATTTCGATGGTGATGAGCGTTCACATGAGCGCCCACTGGGACCAGTTATCTCAGCTCTTGAATCACTCGGTGTTCTCATTGAACATGGCTCTAGGTATAGCCTGCCAATGACAATTAATGCCAACGGTCAATTACAGGGCGGAAGTGTTGAAGTTGATGCGACTTCATCTAGTCAATTTATCTCAGCGCTGCTTCTAGTTGCACCTGCAACAAAAGAAGGCATCACTGTTATTCACACCGGTACATCTCTACCTTCCCTTCCGCATATTGAAATGACTATTCAGATGCTCCGCGAAAAGGGAGTACAGGTCGATGTTGGGCAGAACCGTTGGACGGTAATGCCACACGTAATGCAGGGAATGAATTCCACTATCGAGCCAGATCTATCTAATGCGTCGCCGTTTATGGCAGCGGCAATGATCTCTGGTGGAAAGCTTTCTGTGAAAGATTGGCCTGCAGAGACAACACAGCCTGGTGATCAGCTTCGAGACATATTTACTCAGATGGGCGCAACGGTTACGAGAAGCGGTAATGATTTAACAATTAGTGGAACGGGCCAAATTCATGGAATCGATATTGATCTCCATGATGTTGGTGAACTCACTCCATCGATTGCTGCCCTCTGCGCACTAGCGGACTCACCTTCTTACCTGCGAGGTATCGGTCATCTTCGTTTGCATGAAACAGATCGCTTAGCCGCACTCGCCCGAGAAATTAATTCACTCGGTGGAAGCGTTGTTGAAGAACCCACCGCGCTACGGATTACTCCTGCGCCACTTCATGCTGGGATTTTTCACACTTATGAAGATCATCGCCTAGCAACGGCGGGGGCAATCATTGGACTTCGAGTTGATGGCGTACAAGTCGAAAATATTGAAACCACAAAAAAAACGTTGCCTGATTTCCCTAAGGCTTGGGCAAATATGCTCAGTGGGTCAAAATAATTGGATATTAAAATCCTATGACGCCACGTGAACTCGACGAAGATGACATTCGCTCACGCCCAAAGCGCTCTAGTAGACCTCGCACAAAAGATCGCCCCGATTACACAGAAGCCACTCTTGGACGAGTTATTAGCGTTGATCGCGGAAGAACCGGCGTATTAGTAGAACCACACTCACAAGTCATTACCGCCATGAAATCTCGTGAGCTTGGGAAGAAGTCGGTCGTTGTTGGCGATCTAGTTCGCATAGTTGGAGATATTTCAGGATCAGAAGGATCTCTTGCCCGCATTGTCGTTGTTGAGCCACGTTTGAATGTCCTCACCAGAACAGTTGAAGATGACGCTGGAATGGAGAGAATGATCGT
>JBAWYW010000049.1:0-5525 GCA_037143395.1 Actinomycetes bacterium
AATCTGTTGCGATGGTTGCAGGACCTTCTGTGGCACTTGGTGTTGCTAGCCCCCATGTGATTGATCTTGCGTCGACATATGCAACCTTTGCCTCTCAAGGAATCTATGCAAAGCCATACATAATTTCTGAAGTTCTTGGAAGTAACCAAGGAGTTTTGTTCCAATCTCAAGTTCAAGCTCAGAAAGTATTTGATCCAAATGTGATGGCAGATCTCACGACTGCGCTACAAGGTGTCACTAAGAGAGGAACTGCAGCAGCAGCGCTTGCTGATTTCCCTCGTCCAAGTGCAGGAAAAACAGGTACGACAACAGATAACGCGGCGGCTTGGTTTAATGGTTACACACCACAGCTTGCAACAACTGTTGCTCTCTTTAGAGATGATGCGACACAAACTCTGAACGGTATTGGTGGCTTGAACGCTGTCACAGGAGGTTCTTTCCCAGCAAGAATCTGGAGCCTGTATATGAAGAATGCTTTAAAGGGAGAACCAGTACTCCCATTCCCACCTGCTGCAAATATCGGTGGAACAGATCCAGTACCAATGCAGAATGCCGTACCTACATTGGATCCTTCTTTAGCGGAGCGACCAACTCCGCGCGCTTCTGCAAAGACACCTGCTAAAAAGAAATAGCTCGTGAAGAGTAAACGCGCCATAGGCGCAGTCATACTTCTTGCTTTATTTATGGGAGCACTTTCATTTATAAAATTTGATCACTGTTACAACAAATCGTGGGTAGTGCCGGATGTTTATACGCACGCCTGTTATAGCGATATTCCAGCTTTGTATGGTGCGAGAGATCTTGTAAATCACACCTGGCCATACTCCAGTGCAACAAATTCTGTGGAGTATCCACCTATCACCGGTGTGGTTATGTGGGCGACTTCCTTGATTACTCCTCACGGTTCAGAAAACTTTCATATGTATTTCCTCATAAATATTTTCTTACTACTTCTACTCTTTGCAGGAAGTGCTCTTTTGGTTTGGTATATGAACCCAGGAAGCTGGCATCTGTTTGTAATCGCTCCAGCTGTTGTTGCCTCTTTATTTATTAATTGGGATATGTGGGCAGTCCTCACGGCGCTTGCTGCAATTTATTGGTTTGATCAAAAGAAATATGACTACAGCGCACTTGCACTGGGAGTTTCAATTGCCACAAAGTTTTTCCCCATTGTTTTACTCATCCCAGTCGTGCTGATTTTCTGGAAAAGATCTCACATTAAATCTGCAATCCGATATTTAGGTATCTCACTCGGTCTATGGCTTTTGATTAATTTGCCATTTGCACTTTCCACCCCTTCGGGCTGGTGGAGATTTTTTAAACTGAATGGATCAAGAAGCGCTGATTTTGGTTCGATTTACTACTCATCGCAATTGCTCGGAGTTTCTATTCCAGCGATAAATACCTCTTCTGTTCTTTTATTCTTTATTGGAAGCGCCGGATTTGTAATTTTTACATTGCAAAAAGAGTATGTCCCAAATCTTGCTCAGATTGCATTTATTGAAGTAGCAATTTTTACTCTTGCATCGAAAGTTTATTCACCGCAATATATTTTGTGGTTGACTCCACTTGCAGTCATTGCGCTACAAAAGAAAGATAGAAGTGCATTTTGGATATGGCAGGGCGCTGAAATCATGTATCACTTCGCTGTATGGGAATATCTCGCCACATATTCCGGCGGCCACTTTGGTTTGCCTTCCAGAGGCTACGCAGTCATCAGCATGCTGCGGATTGCTGCCTTGATCTTTTTTGTGCTCAAAAAAGCTCCATCCACACGGGAAGTTCCTGCACAGGAGCACCGATTTTCACTATCTAAGCCCTAAGAGTTACCCTTAGCCTTCCTTAACGAGCCACGAACACCGTTTGCGGCTTTCGCTAAGGAGCAGTAACCCTCCTGTCGCGGAAATGCCGTGACCGTTTTAGTCCAGAGGAGGTGGGGTTAACGCATGCGTCATTATGAAATCATGGTCATACTCGATCCTGACCTAGAAGAACGCACAGTCGCACCAAGTCTTGAGACATATCTCAAGATCATCAAAGACAGTGGTGGAACCGTCGACAAGCTCGATATTTGGGGCCGTCGCCGTATGACCTTCGAAATCAATAAGAAGGCCGAAGGCATCTACGCTGTTGCTGACCTGCACTGTGGTCCAGATGCGATCAAAGAACTTGATCGCCAACTCAATTTGAACGAAGCAGTGCTTCGCACAAAAGTCGTACGTCCAGATCAACTGAACGCTTAACTAATAAGAGTAATAAGAGAGAATAAAAATGGCAGCTGGAGATACAAACATCACAATGATCGGTAATTTGACGAGCGATCCTGAACTTCGATTCACACCATCTGGTGCTGCAGTTGCAAAGTTCACCGTTGCGTCAACACCACGTTATCTCGATAAGGCAACGAACGAATGGAAAGATGGCGATAGCCTCTTTCTTAATTGCCAAATCTGGCGTCAAGCTGCTGAGAACGTTGCAGAATCTCTAACACGCGGAATGCGCGTCATTGTTTCTGGTCGTTTGAAGCAACGCTCTTATGAAACTAAAGAAGGCGAAAAGCGCACCGTATTTGAGGTGGAAGTTGACGAAGTAGGTCCATCACTTCGTAACGCCACAGCAAAGGTCACTAAGACAACAAAGAGTGGCACTTCTGGTGGCGGCTTTAGTACACCTTCTGAAACTGCATCAACTGAAGATCCTTGGTCAGCAGCACCTGTCGGTGGCGGCTGGGCAACAGGAGCATCAGATGATCAACCTCCATTCTAAATAAAACCAACTATCCAACCATTCCTGTCAGAAATGACAGGGCACCTAAACAAGGAGCACCACAGTGGGAGCAAGAAGTAATAAGACCCTAAAGCCGAAGAAGACCGCGCCAAAGATGTCGGCTGCGGCCCTCAAGAAGTTTAAGAAGAAGCCATGTTCATTCTGCCAACAGAAGATCGAATATATCGATTACAAGGACATCGCAACTCTTCGTAAGTTCATCTCAGATCGCGGCAAGATCCGCGCTCGCCGAGTAACTGGTGCTTGCACCCAACATCAACGCGCAATTGCCGCTGCGGTTAAGAATTCCCGCGAAATGGCGCTTTTGCCTTACACCTCAACTGCTAGATAAGGGGAGATATAACAATGAAACTTATTCTTACCCGATCAGTTAATGGCCTAGGACAACCTGGCGATGTTGTGAACGTTAAAGATGGTTACGCACGTAATTTCCTTCTTCCTGGTGGTCAAGCAATTGCTTGGTCAGAAGGCGGAGAGAAGCAGATCGAAGGTATTCGCCGCGCACGTAGCGCACGTGAGATCCGCGATCTTGACCATGCTCGTGAGATCAAGGCAAGCCTTGAGAAGTCACCAATCACTGTGAACGCAAAGGTGGGAGCAACTGGCTCACTCTTTGGTTCAGTCACTGATAAAGATCTTGTTCAAGCAATCAAGCAGACAACCGGTGTTGATATCGATCGCCATCGTTTGAAAGCTCCTGCAATCAAGAAGCTTGGTACATACAGTGTGAAGGCGAGCTTGCATGCGCAAGTTGCTGCAACTCTTAGTGTCCAGGTGGTTGCTGGTAAGTAACTCAGTACATTTATTGCTATCTGGCCAGGGGTTCACACGAACTTCCTGGCCAGATTTCTATCTCATACCGGCTCGATTCTCACTCTATGAGATGAAATAAAATTCTTTTATACACAGCAAGTGAGCAGAATTCACGCTCAAAGAAGGCTTGGCACTCATGGTTATCAACCTGTTATCCCCACCTTACCCACATGGATTAACAGGTTATCCCCACGGCGATACACACAGGAGCGGGCAATAAATAGGCAATGTCAGTGCTCCCCCCCAAGATTCACCTATGAGCATCGCAGAACTCCCCAATAGAGGAAATAACAGCGCTCGCGCTGTTGAGTTCGAGCGCACACCACCACAAGATTTAGTTGCCGAACAATCTGTACTTGGCGGAATGTTATTAAGTAAAGATGCGATTGCAGATGTAGTTGAAATAATTAAAGAGCGAGATTTTTATCGCCCTGCGCACGAATTAATTTATGACGCAATTTTAGATTTATATGGCCGTGGCGATCCTGCCGATCCAGTGACCGTCGTTGCCGAATTAACAAAGCGTGGTGATATTGCGCGAGCAGGTGGCGCGCCATATCTCCACACATTGATTTCATCTGTACCAACCGCAGCTAACGCCGGTTACTACGCACGCATTGTTCGCGATCGCGCAATTCTTCGCCGCTTAGTTGAAGCTGGAACGAAAATTGTTCAATTAGGTTATTCAGAAGAAGGCGATGTTGATGACGCCGTGGATTCAGCGCAAGCAGAGGTTTATCAAGTAACCGAAAGCCGTATGTCAGAAGATTACATTCAACTCAGCCAACTGCTTCCTGCAGCCCTCGATGAGATTGAAGCGATCTCAGCTGGTGTTACACGAGAAGGCGTGATGACTGGATTTAAAGATTTGGACGCATTAACAAATGGTTTCCATGCAGGAAACATGGTTGTACTTGCTGCTCGTCCTGGTGTTGGTAAGTCAACACTTGGTTTGGATATTGCGCGCCATGCATCCATTAAAAATGGCGATACATCAGTGATCTTCTCACTTGAAATGAGCCGATCAGAAATTACGATGCGTATGCTTTCAGCAGAAGCACGAGTAGGACTTAATAACATTCGTTCTGGCTCTCTTTCAGATGAAGAGTGGGGCCGCTTAGCAAAGCGCATGGGTGAGATTTCAGAAGCGCCTTTGTTTATTGATGACTCAGCAAACCTTTCACTGATGGAGATTCGTGCTAAAGCGCGTCGCCTTAAGCAGCGTCATAATCTCAAATTGATTGTGATCGACTACTTGCAGCTTATGACTTCTGGAAAGAAAGTAGAGAACCGCCAGCAAGAAGTTTCAGAGTTCTCTCGTAATTTGAAGTTGCTTGCAAAAGAGCTCAACGTGCCCATCATCGCCATCTCACAGCTCAACCGTTCTCCGGAGCAACGTTCTGATAAGAAGCCAATGCTCTCTGACCTTCGTGAATCAGGTTCGATTGAACAAGATGCCGACGTTGTAATTCTTCTTCACCGTGATGAAATGTATGACAGCCAGAGCAGATCAGGTGAGGCAGATCTGATTGTCGCAAAGCACCGTAATGGTCAGACAAGAACGATTACTGTTGCAGCGCAACTCCACTTTGCACGCTTTGCAGATATGGCTCCAGCGTTTACTAATACAGCTGAAAGTTTTGTTAAAGACAACTAATTTATTGGCGTAAGCGTTCCACTTTTAACATCGTAAATAGCTCCCATAACTTTTACCTCATGGGCAAGCAGCGGATAACTTTCAATTTTTGTGATGTCCTTTAGTAGTGCTCCGCGCTGATCTGATGTTGTTTGAAAATCAAGACTGCGAGTATCAACACCGGACTTCTTCTCAATCGCCGCGTGAATGCCAGCTTCATCTGTGCTCGCCATACGGCAATCAGTGTGTGGCATAACTAGAACACGATTAACACCAAGCAGGTGTGTTG
>JBAWYW010000050.1:0-5463 GCA_037143395.1 Actinomycetes bacterium
GAGTCATATCCGCGGTATTCCAAACGACGAAGACCTTCAAGAACAGGGCTGAGTGCTTGTGCCTTACCGGTGTATCCGACAATGCCGCACATGCGTAAGGCTCCTTTTAACTTATTCGCTTAAGAGAGTTCAGATCTTACTAGTGCTGCGATTTCCTCGGCTAATTTCTGGGCAATCTCTGTACTTTGGGCTTCAACCATCACGCGGACTAATGCTTCTGTGCCTGAAGGGCGAACCAAAATGCGACCAGCCCCACCAAGTTCACTTTCTTTGCTGGCAATCTGCTCAGTGATCTTTGTTGACTCACTCAATTTCTCTTTCTTAACATCTTTTACATTAATCAATACCTGTGGGAAGCGCTTCATAACATTGGACAACTCTTTTAGTGACTTACCACTGGATTTAACTGCCTGCATCAGATGCAACGCGGTCAAGATTCCATCACCTGTGTTTGCATAATGACGCATGATGATGTGGCCTGATTGTTCTCCGCCAAGTGAGTGATCATTGGCAAGCATCTTCTCTAATACATAACGATCGCCTACTGCGGTGGTTTCAACATTAATACTGAGCTCATCCATTGCCTTCATAAAGCCAAGGTTGCTCATCACTGTTCCAACAACTGTTTCATTCTTAAGTAACCCTCGTGACTGCCAATCAGCAGCAAGAATTGCCATGATGAAATCTCCATCAATCTCATTTCCTTCTGAATCAACTGCGAGGCAGCGATCAGCATCCCCGTCATGAGCGATTCCAAGATCAGCGCCGACTTCCTTGACCTTCGCCTTGAGATTTTCTAAATGAGTGGAGCCGCAGTTCTCATTAATATTCCAACCATTTGGCTCATGAGAAATTGCAATTACTTCCGCTCCTGCGCGGGTATAGGCCTTTGGCCCCACACGCGATGATGCGCCGTTTGCGCAGTCCACAACAATTTTCAGGCCAGCTAAATTAATACTTAAAGTATTGAGTAAGTGGAATAAGTACCGCTCTGCAGCAGAATCATCAGTAATTACTCGTCCTACATCTTTACCTGTTGGGCGCTCCCACATCTCCCCCATGCGCTTTTCAATCGCTGCTTCTAGGGCGTCATCAAGCTTGCCTCCGCCCTTAGCGAAGAACTTAATTCCGTTATCTGGCATTGGATTATGGGAAGCACTAATCATGACCCCAAGATCGGCGCCTACTTCAGTTGTTAGAAATGCGATGGCTGGTGTTGGTAATACGCCTACGCGATAAACATCAACGCCAGCGCTTGCTAAACCTGCAACGACTGCGGCTTCTAAAAACTCACCTGATGCACGTGAATCTTGACCGACAATTGCTTTGGGGCGATGGCCTTTAAACGCGCCTAATTCACCAAGAATGTGAGCAGCAGCAATGGATAAATCAACAGCAAGTTCTGCGGTGAGATCACGATTGGCAAGACCTCGAACACCATCGGTGCCAAAGAGTGCCATTTATTTAGGCAATCGCTATAGAGATAAGAATTAACGCTTGCTGTATTGCGAGCGCTTACGGGCCTTCTTCAGACCGTACTTCTTACGCTCGATGACACGTGGGTCACGAGTAAGGAAGCCTGCCTTCTTAAGAGAAGGACGGTTTGCATCACGATCAATTTCATTGAGTGCGCGAGCAACACCAAGACGAAGTGCGCCAGCTTGGCCAGAAGTTCCGCCACCGTTGATACGAGCAACTACATCGTATTGATTCTCAGCGCCAACAGTTAGGAATGGCTCTGAAACGAGTTGTTGGTGAACTTTGTTTGGGAAATAAACATCAAGAGCTTTGCCATTCACGATCCACTTACCGCTACCTGGTGTTAGGCGAACGCGAGCAACTGCTTCCTTGCGGCGGCCTGTGCCACCACCTGGTGCCTTGATTGCAGGACGGTTAGTAGCTGCAGCGGGTGTTGAAGATGAGTAAGAAGTTAGCTCTTCTTCTGTCTCTACTGCTGTATCGAAATCTGACATATCCGGTCCCTTACTTCTTCACGATTTGAGAAACTTGGCTGAAAACATATGGTGTTGGGTTTTGCGCAGCATGTGGATGTTCTGATCCTGCGTAAACCTTTAGCTTTGTTCCAACAGCGCGTCCAAGCTTGTTCTTAGGAATCATTCCTAGAACTGCCTTCATGACTACGCGAGTTGGATCTTGGTTAATCAAATCTGCATAAACGATAGATGTCATTCCACCTGGATAACCTGAGTGATGGTGAGCAAACTTCTTATCTGTCTTCTGTCCGGTCAATACAACTTTTTCAGCATTGATCACAATGACGAAGTCACCCATATCGATGTGTGGAGCAAATGTTGTCTTGTGCTTTCCGCGCAATAGGGCGGCAGCATGGCTAGCAAGGCGACCAAGGACAACGCCTTCAGCATCAATGACATGCCACTTACGTGTGACGTCACTTGCCTTCGGTGAAAATGTGCGCACGAGGTCTCTCTCTTCCTAGTCTTCTTATTACTTTTTATTATGAAATAGCACTTGCTACTCACTTCGCCTTGGGCTGAAATCAGCTTTTCGGCAGAGGGCTAGATTACCCGCTAGGCCGACTAGGGTCAAAAAAGCCCTATTCCAGCCCACTTGAGACAGATTCAGCCTGATTTTTTAGCCCCTCTTGGTAGGCCAAGAGACGATCAAGCAATTGATCATCGGCTGGATAGTCCACCTGCGTCAATGTGAGTCCTTGCGCTGGAAAAACATAAGAATCAGCAACTCTTTCTTTACCGGCAAGAATTTCTGTCATCCATTCTTTAGGAAAGCGTCCTTCACCAACACATACAGCTGCGCCAACGAGATTGCGCACCATATTCCAACCAAAACCATCGGCTGCAATATCACAGACCACAATTCCGTCTTGATCTCTATGCCATGCAAATTCAAGCAGCGTGCGAATTGATGTTGCCCCCTCGCGATAACGGCAGAAGGTGACAAAGTCATGCTTACCCAGCAGCGCACTCGATGCCTGGTTCATCAAGTCAATATCCAGCGCTCTAAACCACGTTGCCACGTCATATCTTTGTAGCGGCATTAAAAGCTGATTGTTATCAAGGATCTTGTATCGATAGTGACGAGCAATTGCGGAATATCTAGCATCAAAGTTCACCGCAGCCTTTTGCGTTGAAATGATTCGAATGTCATCAGGCAACATTTGATTGATCCGGTAAGTGAAATGCTCGGGGTCATCGGCAAATTCTTGGGGAACATCAACATGAAACACCTGCCCGGTGGCATGTACTCCAGCATCCGTACGTCCAGCTACAACAGTCTGTGCTGGGGTTCGAATAAAGCGGGTGATCGCCTCTTCAATAGTTCCCTGAAGTGTTATCTGATCTGGTTGTTTTCCCCAACCAAAATACTTACTTCCGTCATAAGCAACCTGAACTTTGAAACGAAAAAACCCGCTCTCAGGGTTGAGAGCGGGTTCAATCATGGAATTACTTGGTGAGATTAGTCAGCAACGAGTTCGATAACAGCCATTGGCGCGTTATCACCGTTACGTGGAGCAACTTTTGTAATACGTGTGTATCCACCGTTGCGTGTAGCAAAGCGTGGACCAATCTCTGTAAAGAGTGTATGAACAACGCTCTTATTTTGAATGGTCTGCATAACACGACGACGTGCAGGAAGATCTCCCTCTTTGGCAGCAGTGATCAACTTTTCAGCCAATGGACGAAGGCGCTTGGCCTTTGCCTCAGTGGTCTTGATCTTGCCGTGTTCAAAGAGTTGTTCAGCTAAAGTGCCTAGCAACAATCTTTCGTGTGCTGGACCGCTTCCAAGGCGTGGTCCTCTACTTGGTGTTGGCATTTTTAGCTCCTAGGCCTGCTCTGAGTCAACGAGGTCTTCGTCAACGTCAGCTCCGTAGTTGTGATGTTTTGTTGGATCAAATCCAATTGGGCTGTCCTTCAATTGCATTCCCATTGTCTGAAGCTTTGCTTTCACTTCATCAATTGACTTCGAACCGAAGTTACGAATATCAAGTAGGTCTGCTTCTGAACGACCAACTAGCTCACCGACGGTATGAATACCTTCGCGCTTGAGGCAGTTGTATGAACGAACTGTGAGATCGAGATCTTCAATAGGAAGAGCGAGGTCTGCTGCAAGAGCCGCATCATGAACTGATGGCCCCATCTCAATACCTTCAGCGTTGACATTCAATTCGCGAGCAAGACCAAAGAGCTCAACCAATGTCTTACCGGCAGATGCCATGGCATCTCCTGGCTTCATTGATTGCTTTGTCTCAACATCGACGATCAAACGATCAAAGTCTGTGCGTTGTTCAACACGAGTCGCTTCGACCTTATATGTCACACGAAGTACTGGTGAATAAATTGAGTCAACCGGAATACGTCCGATATCTCCGCCAGCGACCTTGTTGGTAACAGCAGTGACATAGCCACGGCCGCGCTCAACTGTGAGCTCAACTTCAAAGTTTGCCTTTGAGTTCAAAGTAGCGATGTGAAGATTTGGGTTATGGACAGCAATTCCTGCTGGAGCTGCGATATCAGCGCCTGTGACAACACCCTCGCCATTCTTGCGAATGTAGAGAAGTGATGGCTCATCGTTATCTGATGAAAGAACCAAGTTCTTGATGTTTAGAACGATCTCTGTGAGATCTTCCTTCACACCTTCAAGGGTTGTGAATTCATGAAGCGCGCCATTGACTCGAACACTGGTCACAGCTGCGCCAGGGATAGAGGACAAGAGGGTACGGCGTAATGAATTACCAAGGGTGTAGCCGAAGCCTGGCTCTAGCGGCTCAATTATGAAGCGCGAGCGAAACTCTGAAACTACTTCCTCAGTGAGGATGGGGCGTTGTGCAATAAGCACTTATTTCCTCCGTACGTCGGGGAGATCCACTATTTGATCTCCTTTTTTTGTTAACTAATTACTTGCTGTACAACTCAACAATGAGTTGCTCTTGAATCTGTGTATCGATGATGGTGCGGGTAGGAGCTGCGTGAACCAAGATGCGCATCTTTGATCCAACAACTTCCATCCATGCAGGGATTGCCTTTTCGCCCAATTCAGCGCTTGCGACGATGAATGGGGTTGTATCAAGGGACCCTGGAAGAACATCAATAACATCCATTGGGGTTACGCGGAATGAAGGAATGTTGACCTTCTTGCCGTTAACCAAGAAATGTCCGTGACGAACAAGTTGGCGTGCCATATCGCGGCTCTTTGCAAAGCCAGCGCGGAACACAACGTTGTCTAGACGAGTTTCAAGGATGACCAAAAGGTTTTCACCAGTCTTACCTTGAAGACGGTTAGCCTCTTCGTAATATCCACGGAATTGCTTTTCTAGTACGCCATACATACGTGCGCACTTCTGCTTTTCACGCATCTGGAGTAGGTACTCAGATTCCTTGGAACGACCACGACCATGTTGTCCTGGTGGATATGGACGTGACTCAATAGGACACTTTGGACCATCGCACTTAGAGCCCTTAAGAA
>JBAWYW010000051.1:0-5304 GCA_037143395.1 Actinomycetes bacterium
TCGATTTTCTAATTGCTTAACTACTACCCCTTTACCGAAAGTAAAGACGACCAGTACATTCATCGTCTTCTAACAGTAAAGGAAGTGCTAATGACTCAACTCTTAGTTTCTCAATTTATCAACGCCCCAGCCGATGCCATCTGGCCTTGGATCGCTGATATTACAAAGCACTCGCAATGGTCACCAAAGCCCTTTGAGGCAAAATTAACGTCAGGCGTAATCGGTGCTGTTGGCAGTACGTATAGCTCTGTCGGATTCGTTCCGCCTGCAGAAAAAGACCATAAGAATGAGGTCACAATCACCGAGGTAGTTCCCAATAGAAAAATCGTATTTAAATCTCATGATGAAAATGGTTACTTCATAAATACCTTTACGCTTCAATCAGAAGGCTCAGGGACAAACGTCACTTTTCAGCATGATTTTCCAAGAATGAAAGGCATGGGGATGATCCTTGTCCCTCTTTTGGTGCCGATTGTCGGAAAGCGCGATACTAAAGTGCGTCTAGGAATGCTTAAAGATAAAGCTGAAGGTAAATAATCTTTAACCTTATCTGGCAAAACCAAACATGAGTCAGCTGCTCAAGGCAAAGCGTGGTGGAGCAGTTCCATCTGCAATCTTTTTCACGATCTTTTTTACACTGCTCTCAATTGTAGGAAGCATCTACCTTTCAATTGGAGTTGGAAACCCAGTTAATAAAGTAATCGATGGATTGTTATCAAGCACCTCCTTTAAACAAGATGCCGGCGACTACTTCGTTTCCAAAACCCTCGAGACGGCCAGTGGGGATGAACGCGCACTCCTTCTTAAAAAAGGCCCGCAGATATCAGCTACGGTGACAACTATTTTAAGTAACTCGTTGTTCAAAGACGTAGTTGAGTCGATATCTGATATCGCTTATCACTATTACGTAGGTGGATCGAAAGCACAGCAAAGCGTTGATGTGAAACCCATTGTTGAATTGGCCCTGCCCATTTTGGAATCAGTTGATCCTCAATTTTCCAAGTTGAACAAAGAGCTCGACAAAATAAAACCGATTAAATTACAACCTCAGACCAAGGGTCCGGACGTCGCACAGATTAAGTCCTATTTCACTCTTGGAGTTTGGCTACTTCTTGGCCTCTCACTTTTTACACTTCTCTTGTATCTGCGCTTTGCAAAATCTTTGCGTTCTGCGCTTCGTGTACCTGGAATTGTCCTACTAAGCGTTGGGGTATTCCTTATAACCTTAAATATTGCGGCAACAGCGATTGTGAAACATCAGGCCGCCACAGCGACTGAGTCATTAGCTCGTGAGGCCATTCCTATTGCTGCTCACACACTAATTACGCCCCTAATAACCAATGGCGTGGTGGAACTGCTACTTGGCTTGGTCCTGCTTGCTCTCAGTTTCTCAAAGTTAGGGCTTCAATACGATACGAATCGGATTTCCAATTTTCCTAGCTAACTTCTCTAACGCTTCGGCGGCTTTCTCCAACGGCACGATTTCTGTGACTGATTGCGAAAGATCCAGCCGACCTTGGCGAACAAACTCAATTAACTCCTGGACATGGTGGGGCTCGGAACCATAATGTCCGATGAGCTGTGTGCGCATGTATGTAAATGCCATGTCACTAGGGATAACAATTGGCTCATTTGCAATGCCAACAATAATTAATCGACCTTGCTCACCTAACATAGATAAAGCGTGCTTACGTATTGTCGCTACACCTGCAAAGTCAAAGGCGGCATTTAATCCACGATGTTCTTTCAAACCAGAATCATCTGGAGCAAAGGCGTAATCAGCGCCACGTGCTAGAGCATTCGCTCTGGCATCCTCACGAGGATCAATTGCGATTATTTTGCTGCAACCGATGATTTTCAATAACTGCACTGCATGGATACCCAATCCACCAACGCCATAAACTGCTACTGACTCTCCTGACTGAATTTTCCCGGCCGATGAAATTGCAGCCCACGGAGTCGATACAGCATCAGGAATAATCGCGGCCTGCTCAAAGGGTATTGATTCTGGGATCTTCACAACCAGTTCGGCTTTTATGACGAGATACTCAGCCCAGCCACCGTCATAATCAAATCCCAATGTAGTTATTTGGTGAGCATCGTTGCGCTCACCTGCAATCACAACGACGTGGTCACCAAGGGCAGATGAATTAACACCCTCGCCAAGTTGATCAATTACTCCGGCAACCTCATGTCCAAGGGTTACATAGTCACCTGTTAAATAGCCGGGCGACAAAATTCCTTCAAGAAAATGTACATCGGATAAACACACGCCAGCAGCTGCAACTTTGATACGAACCTGACCGATGCCTGCAAATGGAGTTGGAACATCAACAACTTCAAACTCCCGCGTTGATACTTTTAAACGCCCTGCTCTCATGCGATCATTCCTTCGGCTCGATTGATCAATATTTTTACCGCATTCCCAAATTCTGCAAAAGCTGGATTGGTTGTTTGTCCGGCACGATAGCGCGCCCAAATCTGTTGAATAATGACGGATAATCTAAATAATCCGAAAATCTCATAAAAAGTAAAATCCTCACATTTCCGACCGCTTAACTGCAAATATCGCGCCACAAACTCTTCTCGTGTTGGCATTCCTGGTAAATGACTTGGCTGCCTGCGCAGTGAAGCAAATGCAGGCTCATCATCTCTATCTATCCAATAGGCAAGTGCCGATCCTAAGTCCATAAGTGGATCGCCTACGGTTGCTAGTTCCCAATCTAAAACACCAACTATGTTGGCTTTCTCTAAATCAAAAACAATATTATCTATGCGCCAATCTCCATGAATAATGCAGGAATCGGAATCATCAGGTTTATTAACATCAAGCCAGGTCATGATTTTTTCACCATCAGGGACATCATCGGTGAGTGCACTGCGATAACGCTGTGACCATCCTGTAACTTGGCGATCCACATACCCGGGCCCCTTATTGAGCTCTTGCAAAATTGAAGAATCAACTGCGTGTAACTTCACAAGACCATTAATGAAAGAATCTGCCAAGACAGAAATATCCGTCGCAGTTAATCCTTGCGCAATGTCGCGCCGAAATATCTGTCCGACAACTCTATCCATGACATAGAAGTCAGAGCCCATTACGGATTGATCTTCACACAGAGCGATCATTTTTGGCACCAGCGGATAGTGCGGCTGCACTCTGGATTGAATGAGAAATTCACGCTTCATGTCATGAGCAGAGACTGCTTTGGTTCCAACAGGTGGCCTACGCAAAACTAATTCTCGCCCGGCATATCGCAGCAAATACGTCAGATTGGATGCACCACTTCGAAACTGAAAGACTTCTGGAAGTTGATCTTCATCAATATATGAGCGTAACCATGCATGCATCTTTGCAACATCAAAGCGGTCCTCTTCACGGACCGCGGTTACATCACTCATGACAAATAAGGTTTGATTTCTAAACGCGCAATATCTCGAATATGAACCTCATCTGGCCCATCGGCAATGCGCAAAGCTCGAACTCCCGCATACATTCCAGCTAGAGGTGTGTCTTGGCTCAGTCCTGCACCACCATAACTTTGAATCGCATGATCAATGATGCGCTCTGCCATCTGAGGCACCGCAACTTTAATCGCAGCAATCTCTTTACGGGCACCTTTTGCACCTACTGTGTCGATCATCCAAGAGGCTTTGAGAACTAATAGCCGAGCTTGCTCAATATCGATGCGCGCTTGTGCGATCCACTCTTGAATCACACCTTGCTGCACCAACTCTTTTCCAAAAGTTTTACGAACCATGGCACGCTTAATCATCAACGACAGTGCCCGCTCTGCCATACCAATGGCGCGCATACAGTGATGAATTCGACCTGGACCAAGTCTTGCTTGCGCTAAAGCAAAGCCCTCGCCTTCGGCGCCCAAAAGATTGGTTAGCGGTACTCGCACATTAGTAAGTGAAACCTCGGCATGGCCATGCTGATCGATATAGCCAAAGACAGATAAGTTTCTTTCAATTTTCACACCCGGAGTATTCATCGGAACAAGAACCATCGATTGTTGATGATGATCATCGGCATCAGGGTTTGTCTTGCCCATCACAATCAAAATCTCACAACGATCATCCATTGCACCCGTGGTCCAACATTTTGTTCCATTGATGACATAGTGATCGCCATCTTTAACAATTTGCGTCTTAATATTACGGGCATCGCTAGAAGCAACATCAGGCTCGGTCATTCCGAAACCAGATCGAATCTTGCCTTCAAGTAGGGGCTCAAGCCAACGCCTCTTCTGTTCAACTGTTCCGAACATATCTATCAATTCCATGTTGCCCGTGTCAGGTGCTGAACAGTTAATTGCTTCAGGTGCAATCTCAGGTGACCATCCAGTGATTTCTGCCAAGGTCGCATACTCTGTAACGGTTAATCCATGGTTCAAATGTGGCAAAAACAAATTCCATAATCCAAGGGCTCTTGCCTTTGTCTTGAGCTGCTCAACAACTGCCGGTAGTGCATGAGGTTTTCCTACGGCACTCAACTGCGCACGCTGTTGGTAATACACCTCTTCGGCCGGAAAAACTTCGGTGTCCATGAAGGCTTGCAGTTTGGCCGCATATTCGGTTGTCTTAGGGCTGAGAGTGAAGTCCATGCCATAACCTTACGCACAGTTGCCCAATTTTAGGAGTGAGAATGAGTGTTCTTGACCGCTTTCGGTTAGATGGAAAGGTCGCAGTAGTTACCGGCGCATCGTCTGGACTTGGGGTTGCATTTGCTAAAGCACTTGCAGAGGCAGGTGCCGATGTTGTTCTCGGCGCTCGACGTGCAGATCGCCTTGCAGAAACAGGTGCGCTAGTAACTGCGGCAGGTCGTAAATTTGCCGCCTTACAAACCGATGTCACTAAACCCGAACAGTGCGATGCATTAATCGCCCATGCAATCGAAAGCTTTGGCCATGTCGATATCTTGGTCAATAACGCGGGAGTTGGCACAGCGGTTCCGGCAACCCACGAAACCCCAGAACAATTTAGGTCGGTAGTCGATGTCAATCTCTTCGGCGCATATTGGATGTCACAGGCCTTTGCAAAAGCGAACACCACCGGCGGTGCAATCGTTAACATCTCCAGCGTCCTTGGACTCAAACCACAAGGATTGCCGCAAGCCGCCTACGCATCTAGTAAAGCCGGACTCATTGGTTTAACGCGAGATCTTGCAGCGCAATGGACTGGACGCAAGAACATTCGCGTCAACGCGCTCGCCCCGGGATTTTTTCCATCCGAGATGAGTGATGAACTTCCTAAAGACATGGTCAATATGATCAAAATGTTCACTCCTGCCGGACGTCT
>JBAWYW010000052.1:0-5301 GCA_037143395.1 Actinomycetes bacterium
AGACACTAGAAAAAGTTTTACATCCCACTATCGCTGAGATGGCGGCAAGAGGAACACCTTTTGTTGGTCTTCTCTATGCAGGCCTTGCTTTAACGAAAAAAGGAATTCGAGTTATTGAATTTAACGCTCGCTTTGGTGATCCTGAAACACAAGTACTTCTTCCTAGACTTAAAACTCCTCTTGCAACACTTCTTTATAAAGCTGCTACGGGCGGACTAACTAATGAGATGAAACTTGAATTCACCGATGACTTTGCAGTCACCGTTGTTCTTGCTGCTCCTGGTTACCCAGCAGATCCCACGGTGGGCGAGCCAATTACTGGTCTAGATGATTCACCCGAGACGATAATTTTTCAGGCAGGAACAAAGCTCAAAGACGGAATATTGCATTCATCTGGGGGAAGAGTCCTAGCTGTCACAGGAAAAGGGGTAGATCTCACCCAAGCACGCCTAGCGGCCTATGAAGTGATCTCACAGATCACGCTGGAGGGCAGCCATTACCGCAGAGATATTGCGCTTAGCGCCAGTGAAATAGGGGAGAATTAAGCCATGAGCATTCTTGCTGATCGTTATGCATCGAATGCGATGAAGAGTATCTGGGCGCCTGGCGCCAAAATTATTGCAGAACGAAAATTATGGATTGCCGTGATGCGCGCGCAATCTTCCCTTGGTCACACAATCGCCGAAGATGTAATCCGCGATTACGAGAAAGTGATCGAGAAGGTTGATCTTGCTTCCATTGATGCGCGCGAACAAAAGACTCGCCATGACGTGAAGGCCCGGATCGAAGAATTTAATGCGCTCGCTGGACATGAAGCGATTCACGCAGGAATGACATCACGTGATTTAACTGAGAACGTTGAAGCGATGCAGGTAAGAGAGGGCATGCTTCTTATTCAAGATCGCGTTGTTGCAACTCTTGCGATGCTTGCTGAGCGCGCAGCGCAATATATTGACCAACCTATTGCAGGTCGCTCTCATAACGTTGCAGCTCAAGTCACCACACTTGGCAAGCGCTTTGCATCTGCTGCTGAAGAGTTGCTCTTTGCCTATGAGCGTTTAGAGAATTTAATTGCCAGATATCCCATGCGCGGTATTAAAGGCCCTGTGGGAAGCGCGCAAGACTCAGTTGATCTTCTTGGATCAGAGAAGAACCACCAGAAGTTAGAGGAGCAGATTGCTAAGCATCTTGGTTTCTCTAGGGTATTAGATAGCACTGGACAGATTTATCCGCGCTCATTTGATTTTGATGTAGTCAC
Source organism: Actinomycetes bacterium (assembly GCA_037143395.1). Lineage (GTDB taxonomy): Bacteria > Actinomycetota > Actinomycetes > Nanopelagicales > Nanopelagicaceae > PALSA-747. The sequence goes on from JBAWYW010000052.1 coordinate 1,259, forward strand.
AAGCCTTGTTCAACTCGCTGCTGGCCCTTCATCATTTGCAACAAGCATTCGTTTGATGGCTGGAGCAGAACTTGTCACAGAAGGATTCAAAGCAGGACAAGTGGGATCAAGTGCGATGCCACATAAGATGAATACACGCTCCTGTGAGCGCGTTAATGGATTAGCAGTTGTTCTTCGTGGGTATGCATCTATGGTCGGTGAACTCAGCGGTGATCAATGGAATGAAGGCGACGTCTCATGCAGCGTTGTTCGCAGAATCGCACTTCCTGATGCTTTCTATGCTCTAGATGGCCTTCTTGAAACATTCATGACTGTACTCTCTGAATTTGGAGCATTCCCGCAAGTAATTGCAGCTGAACTTGAACGCTTCTTGCCTTTCCTTGCATCAACAAAGATTCTTGTTGCATCTGTGAAGGCAGGCGTTGGACGAGAGATTGCCCATGAAGTGATTAAGGAACATGCAGTTGCCGCGGCGCTGGCAATCCGCGAAGGAAAGCCAAACACGATGATTCAAGCACTTGCTGATGATGCACGTCTTCCACTTGATCGCAAACAAATAGATGCCCTTCTAGCCTCTCCACTTGAATTCACCGGAGATGCACGCGCACAAACAACCAGAGTTATACATCGCATTGAAGCGATTACCAAAGCACACCCCACTGCGGCGAAGTATCGCCCAGGGGCAATTCGTTAACCCCGCGCAGCGCTATGTGGACGCATCTTCGCAGCGGAAAAGTTCGCGAACTTTATACAAATGAAAAAAACGAACTACTTCTTGTCGCCTCTGATCGCATTTCAGCTTTTGATTACATCTTGCCCACAGAGATTCCTGGAAAAGGAAGGCTTCTTACACAGTTAAGTCTTTTCTGGTTTGAGATGATGAGTGACTTAGTTCCCAATCACTTGATCAGCACCGATGTTCCAGAGGAGTTTGCTGGACGGGGTGTAATTGTGAAGCCGCTAGAGATGTTTCCGATCGAATGTGTGGCTCGTGGGTATCTCACAGGTTCTGGTTGGAGTGAATACAAGCAGACACAATCTGTTACAGGAATTGCGCTACGCGCGGGCCTTCTTGATGGTTCAAAGTTAGACGAAGCGATCTTTACTCCTGCAACTAAAGCAGATGTAGGTGATCACGATATAAATATTTCTTTTGAGAAAGCATCAGAGGTGATTGGCCTAGCTGATGCGAAAGTACTTCGAGATCTCACACTGGCTCTCTATACAAAAGCTCATGACTACGCAGCCACGCGCGGGATTATTCTGGCCGACACCAAATTCGAGTTTGGACGTGACGCTCAAGGTAAGATCACGTTAGGCGATGAGGCCTTGACCCCAGACTCTTCACGTTTTTGGTCTGCAGATACTTGGAAACCCGGTGGCGCTCAACCCTCCTTTGATAAACAATACGTTCGTGATTGGTTGTTGCAATCAGGATGGGATAAAAAGAGCACACCACCAGAACTTCCGAGTGAAGTAGTGGAAAAGACGTATGAACGTTATAGCGCGGCATTCACGCTGCTCACTGGAAGGAAGATTTAATGGCAATCATCGTTGTTGAGGTAATGCTCAAGCCTGAGATTCTAGATCCGCAAGGTCAAGCAATCGCATCTGCTCTTCCACGTCTTGGTTTCACCTTTGCAAAGTCTGTTCGTCAAGGAAAGCGCTTTGAAATCGAAGTAGAAGGAACTCCTACTCCAGCCCAGCTTGCTGAAGTTGAAAAAGCTGCAGAGACGCTTTTATCTAATCCTGTTATTGAATCGTATGCTGTGAAAGTAATTAATTAATGCGCATAGGAGTCGTTACATTTCCTGGTTCCTTAGATGATTCTTCAGCTCTGCGCGCTGTGCGCCTTGCAGGCGGAACACCTGTTCCTTTGTTTCACGCCTCAGATGATTTAAAAGAAGTTCAAGCGGTAGTTCTCCCTGGCGGCTTTTCTTATGGTGACTATCTGCGCTGCGGAGCAATTTCACGCTTTGCTCCCATTATGTCTTCAATCATTACAGCAGCAGAACATGGTTTTCCAGTACTTGGAATCTGTAATGGTTTTCAAATCTTGTGCGAATCGCATTTATTGCCAGGCGCGCTCACTCGCAACCAGAATCTTCACTTTGTCTGCACAGATCAAGCTCTGACAGTTGAGAACACAAATACGCTATGGACCTCTGAATACAGCAAGGGCGATCGCATAGTTATTCCTATTAAAAATGGCGAGGGTTCTTTCCAGGCATCAGATGCAACTCTTGCTGAGTTAGAGGCAGAGGGGCGCATTGTTCTTCGCTATGCCGATAAAAATCCCAACGGTTCTAAGAACGATATCGCGGGTATTAGCAATGCCAAAGGAAATGTTGTTGGCGTTATGCCTCACCCAGAGCAAGCAATTGAATCTTTAACAGGGCCAAGTACCGACGGACTGAAGTTCTTCACATCCGTGCTTCATTCTTTGGTTGGTCGCTAATGGCGCTAGATACAGTTTCACAGGCAGCATCAACTCCAGATCAGAAGATGCCATGGAAAGAACTTGGACTCAAAGAAGATGAATACCAACGTATTCAAGAGATATTAAAGCGTCGTCCAACAGGGGCTGAGCTTGCGATGTATTCAGTGATGTGGTCAGAGCACTGCTCTTATAAGTCTTCAAAGATTCACCTAAAGCAATTTGGTGAAAAGGCAGTGAAGTCAGATGCGCTCCTTGTTGGTATTGGTGAGAACGCAGGCGTAGTTGATATCGGACAGAACTACGCAGTTACTTTTAAAATTGAATCACATAACCACCCTTCTTTTGTTGAGCCCTATCAAGGCGCAGCAACAGGAGTAGGCGGAATTGTTCGTGACATCCTGACTATGGGCGCGCGTCCTATTGCAGTGATGGATCCACTTCGTTTTGGTCCCGCTGATGCCGTGGATACACGCCGCGTTCTTCCAGGAATCGTTGCTGGTGTTGGTGGATATGGAAACTGTTTAGGCCTGCCAAATATTGGCGGTGAAGTTGTCTTTGATGAAACTTATGCTGGGAATCCTTTAGTTAATGCTCTTTGTGTGGGTGTAATGAAACATGAAGATATCAAGCTTGCAACTGCGCATGGTGTTGGCAATCTCGTTGTGCTCTTTGGTGCAAAAACTGGCGGTGATGGAATTGGCGGGGTATCAGTACTTGCATCTGAAACTTTTGCCACAGGTAAAGCAACTAAGCGTCCATCGGTTCAAGTGGGAGATCCTTTTGCTGAAAAAGTATTGATTGAATGCTCACTAGAAATCTTTGCGGCCGACCTAGTTGTAGGTATTCAAGATCTTGGTGGTGCAGGGCTATCTTGCGCAACAAGTGAGCTTGCCTCTGCTGGTTCTGGCGGAATGGCAATTCAATTAGAGAAAGTTCCTCTGCGAGATCCTTCACTTTCTCCTGAAGAGATCTTGATGTCTGAATCTCAAGAGCGTATGTGCGCGATCATTGAGCCTTCTAAGCTTGATCACTTTATGAGAATCTGTCGCAAGTGGGATGTCACAGCAACAGTTATTGGGCAAGTAACAGATGGTGAACACCTCCACATTACTTTTAATGGAGAGTTAATCGTTGATGTTCCTCCTCGCACCGTTGCCCATGATGGCCCTGTTTATGAGCGCCCAATGGCAAAACCTGATTACTTTAAAACTTTAAAGCCAGCAGAAGTTCCTCTTCCAACAGATCCAGAAGCAATTAAGGCAGCTTTTCTCAAGCTGATTAGCGCTCCTAACATTGCAGATAAGTCATGGGTAACAGATCAATATGATCGTTATGTTCAAGGCAACTCTGTTCTCACACAACCTGAAGATTCAGGAATGATCCGCATTGATGAGAAGACAAACCTTGGTGTTGCAGTCTCCACAGACGCTAATGCGCGCTGGTCTTATCTCAATCCTTATGACGGTGTGAAACTTGCGCTCCTTGAATCATGCAGAAATATTGCAACAACAGGGGCAAAGCCCCTTGCCGTGACAAATTGCTTGAACTTTGGCTCTCCTGAAGATCCAGGGGTGATGTGGCAATTTGCTGAAACTGTTCGCGG
>JBAWYW010000053.1:0-5292 GCA_037143395.1 Actinomycetes bacterium
TCCTTGGGGCCTATAGCTCAGTCGGTAGAGCAACGGACTTTTAATCCGTGGGTCGTCGGTTCGAAACCGACAGGGCCCACAGTTTTTTAAGCGTAATTTCTCATTTCATTTCCCCTTATGCCGACTTAGAGTTCTTCTCTGTCGAGAATCTGTCGAGTTCGGTTTGAGCGAAGCTCTCATCAATCGCCTCTCGAAGCAATTCTTGATGTGAATTTGTCTCATGTCCGTAGATGTTGATGGTGGTTGATGGATTTGCGTGACCTGCCATCTTGCTGACGGAAATGAAACTTGTTCCACTTGCCAAGAGGTTCGTGACTGCCGAATGTCTCAGATCATGAAACCTCATGTCAGGCAGTCCAGCTTTCTTGAGTGCTGGCTTAAAGACTCTTCTGGCAAAGTTGCTGCTTCGCAAGAAATCGCCTTTTGAAGATGCGAAAACATTCTTACCTGCTGGCGTAGAGACAACTTTCAACTTCAACTCTTTTTGAAGACTTTCGGGAATTGGAACTTCTCTTGGCTTACCCGATTTTGTAGTAACTAATTCAAAAGAGCCATTGACTTCACTCAAAGACTTAGAAATTGAAATTGTCTTCTCTTTGAAATCAAAGTCCTCAGGAGTTAGGGCAACCAGTTCGGCCCATCGAAGTCCAACAGTTCCAGCAACCAAGATGAGCAATCCGTAATCACCAGAAGCTTCTGCAAGTCGCTGAAGTTCTTCATTCGAAATCACTTGATGTTTCTTCTTTTCTTCGAGTTTTGGAATCAAGCCCTTTGTTTTACCAAGAGACACTTTGCCCAAAAGGTCTTGCTCAACAGCTTCATTCAGAATGCCGTACAACAGAAAAGTAGCTTTTCGCATTCTGCTTGCACTTGCCTTCTTTCCTGTGACCGAGGTTCCATCTGCAATCCACGCTTTAACATCAGATCGTGTAATGCTTCCAATTTGCCTGTTGCCAAACTTTGGTTCAACAAAGCATCTCCAAAGAGACTCGGCATCTGCAATTGATTTTGGCTTTAGCTGTTGATTGCACTCTTTCCATTTGGCATAAACATCTTTGAGTAATGTCTTGGCAGCATGGGGGTTTGTGTAATCCCCCTTTTGAACTTCCGCCTTCATTCGGGCTTCAAATCGGGCAGCCTCGGCTTTGGTAGGGAAGTCCTTTGTTCTCCACTTACCCTCTAGGTTTGACCATCCTGCCTGCCAGCTGTCGGAGTCTTTCCTCTTTCGTACGCTCATTCATGTCCTTTCTTGTTCAGGACAATGAATTATCCCAGGGACCACTGACAAATGGCTGGGCTGTTCTTGGCAGACTCCTCCAGTATCCGAAGACTGACAGGCACCACTGACAAATCGAACAGGGCCCAGGATGGGGCTAGGACAAACCCCAGCCACCCTCCCAGGCTTCCCCAGACGCTAGGGAACGCCTGTGCGTAGGGCAATCGTGAGCTCCCAAGGTCTGGGTTCGAACTTTGTAGGGAAACCCCCACAAGATAAAACTAATTAAAGATAACAATTCTCAGATCTTGAGAATTCATGGATTACAGATCTTGAGAACATCGAGTGTTTGCAGGAATACCCCTCAGAAATTTTCTAAGGGGGCATACAGACACTTTCACTCTTTTTTGATACTCAGACATGGGGAATGATTTTTGAAATTTTCTAGAGGGCTGCAAATCATTCTGAGTTTAACTAAATAAACATATGTTTTATATTTGATTGTTATAAATAATTAATTAAACATATGTTGCAAGTGTTTAATTTTGTTTTCCACTATTTACTTTTGATTTTGAGTCGTGTATAATTCAATTATTGTTAAGTAAAAAACTATTAACAAAATCTTTCGCTAACAATTAGCGTTAAAGAATCTAGGTTTTCTTAAGTAAGTTTCCAAGAAACAAACTGCTTACTGCAACACAATGCTTTTTTGTGGGGGCTTTTTACCCTGAACGACGGAGATGTTTAAAAGTTCAGGAAGATGCCTCCTTATCCTAAGAATTTTTTCTGTGGGGTAAGGGGCTTTTTTCCTAAACTTCTGGAGATATAGAGAAAAGGAAATTAAGTGGAAGATATTAAAGAAACACCTGACATGTATTGGAAAAACAAAATGGAAATAAGCAAAAGTAAATTACAGAGAACTGGTTCCAGGATAAAAGGGACTAATCCAAGAGCACTTGGGACTAATCCAAGAGCTTTAAAGGAGAAGGAATCAAAAAGTGAATGATGTTGTAGATGCCTTCTTGACTGTGGATGAAGCATGTGAATTTCTTAGAATTAGAAAGAGCTGGCTATATCAAAATCATGAGCACTCAAAAATGCCAAGCCACAGAATTGGAAGAAAATTAGTTTTCAAGAAAAGCGAATTAGTTGAATGGGTAACGGCTGGTGCTTAATTCTGAAAGACTGGCGCTTACTTTAGGGCACCTTGAAAAGACAGAATTCCACAAAACGTTAATAAATTTTTTTGGTGGATGATCCAAGCTTTCGGTCGAAGCATCAAACTATTTAGAGTGCCCATCAACCGCTTCATAATGCGGGAAATTGTAAAATTGATTAAGCAATCCAAGTGGATATGCGTAATCACATGCAACCTAGTTGACTAAGAATCCATAGTAATTGTGTGTGAATCAATAGTAAAAGGCTTACACATGGAATTAGAAAAATCAGAAGATGATTTTGACTTGCGAAAAGTTAAATGGAGGATGCTTTCTCTCCTTGATGTAAAGGAATTCAAAATTGCAGCCCAGGAAAGTACTGATTCAAATTATGAATACTTAGCTTATGGGGAGCTATTTGAAAATATCTCCCCTTTTGATTATGCAATGACTTACAGCAATATGCTGTTCAAAGATCCCGTCGATCATTATGGACTTTTTGATAAAGGCAAACTATTGGGGCATATGTCTTTTGGAATGTGCTTTGGGCAATTTGGGGCTGAGGTGATTGGATGGGTTCGAAGTGGTTATCACAATAGAGGTGTTGGCGAACTAGGACTTGCCTATGCAGAGCAAATTGCGTTCAATCGAAAGAATTTGAACTTCATGGCTTTGCACATTAGCCAGAAGAACAAACCAAGTAGAAGAGTTGCAGAGAAGGCTGGCTTCAAGCCAGTTCTGAAAATGGCCTATCTAACTGGTGGAGAAGAATGTTCAATCTTGTATATCAAAATTAATCCAAAGGTTGAAAAGCTAGCTAGGCAATACGGAAGAAGACCCATAGATGTAATGAATAGCCCTGCATGTTTCCAAGGCATGGGTCACTATCTTTTATCTGAAGGTGTTGTTGAGTTCTACGGCTGGCCTTTTCCGCCGTTTGAAGAAAACTGTAGGCCTACAAATGGGTTTGCCTTTGACGATTTCACAGCTCGAATAAATCTGAACCCCAAAGTTTTAGAAGCCCAAAAGCCTTTAGACCAATGACAATCAGGGCTGGCTTTTTACTTAAGTAGCCTCTTTGCTGCCGATGTAAGGGAGTAATAAGCCCATTTCCCTCGTTGGGATCGTTCCAAAAGGCCAGCATCTACCAAGAGCTTGAGGTGATGACTCACAGTGCTCTGCGCTAAGCCAGTATCAGGCGTTAGGTCGCAGACACAGGCCTCAGCGTTCTCCCCTGCTGCTACAGCCATCATTAGTTGAAGTCTTGTCGGATCACCCAGTGCTTTGAACTGCTCAGAAAGCAGAGCTACCTGCTTGGGTGACTTGGTGAGCATAAGGGTTGAGGACACAGGATAAGACTACACCTGACGCATTGAAGTTTATCGATATGACCTGCTATTCTTACATCGACAAACTTCGATAGGAGAAAATCATGAGCTCAAACACTTCAACTGGCGTATGTTGCCAAGTATGTAAATGTGATCCTTGCTGCTGTGCACAACCTTGCTGCTAAGACATGTTTCATAAGTACTTTGCAGAATTCCTAGGAACCTGCACTCTCGTAGCGGTTGTAGTGGGCTCAGGCACCATGGCAACCCAGATGAGTGCAGACCCAGGGGTTCAGTTATTGATAAACACTAGCTCAACCGTTTTTGCCCTAGGCATTCTCATACTTATCTTTGGATCAATTAGTGGTGCTCATTTCAACCCTGCCGTCTCGTTAAGCGAATCGATTCAAAAGCGGCTCTCACCCACAGTCCTCCTGGGTTATCTCATGGCTCAATGTGCAGGAGGAATATCTGGCGCCATGCTGGCCAATCTAATGTTCAAGAACCCTGCCTACTTCCCATCAAACAATGTGCGTAGTGGAAGCAATCTATGGCTCGGAGAAATCGTTGCCACGGCAGGACTCCTGTTCCTCATTCAAGTGCTTAGAGGACAAAAGAAGGATTCCCTGGCACCCGTGGTGATTGCCTCCTGGATTGGAAGTGCTTACTTCTTCACCTCATCTACATCTTTTGCTAACCCTGCAGTAACTCTGGCTAGAACATTTACCGATACCTTTTCAGGTATTGCACTGGGATCAGTCGCCATGTTCGTGGTGGCTCAACTCATTGGTGCATTGCTCGGCTCTCTAACAGGAAATTATTTCAACAAAACACAAATGGAGAATATGAAATGACAGATAAGGGAATGTTCGAGTTTGATGATCTACAAGGTGTCCTGAGCCGAGTAGCAGACCTCCTAAAAGAAATGAAGGTTCTCTAATTGGTTAATCCAAAACCAACAGTCCTCTTCGTCTGTGTCCATAACGCTGGCCGTTCCCAAATGGCTGCAGGGTTCATGCGGGAGATTGGTGGAGATCGAGTCGAGGTACTATCTGCTGGCTCTGCTCCGAAAGACACGATTAACCCTGTTGCCGTTGAAGCAATGGCAGAGGTGGGGATAGATATTGCCAACCAGCAACCGAAAGTTTTAACCACCGAGGCTGTGCAGGAATCTGATGCTGTGATCACAATGGGTTGTGGCGATGTGTGTCCAGTGTTTCCAGGTAAGCGCTATGAGGACTGGGTATTAGAAGACCCAGCTGGTCAAGACATTGCCTTCGTCCGCAAAGTACGGGACGAGATAAAGAGCCGAGTCGAAGGCTTGCTCTCCGAACTCCTTGAGAATAGTTGAAACAAATAGTTGCCTAGGTTCGGAGAGTTACCTTTTTGAATTCAGACACTTTGAGTCAATTGGGATTTAGTACGACCGAAGCTGTCGAGTAATTGTCGAATAACCACCCTAAACATGCCGTAAGATGACCTAACTAGACAGAACTCAAATGCTTAACTAATTAAACATATGAGCCTGTTTCGCAGTGGGGCCTATAGCTCAGTCGGTAGAGCAACGGACTTTTAATCCGTGGGTCGACAG
>JBAWYW010000054.1:0-5184 GCA_037143395.1 Actinomycetes bacterium
TGAGAGAGAAAGCCCGCCAATCGACTAAGGAATAGGCTCAATTGCAATCTCACCCATAGAGTGTATTGGATTTTGGGTAGTAGTTACAGAATGCTTATAACTACTTAACTACAGTGATTGTCTTAGCGCTTTTATCAGTTTCCGGTTTAACGGTCACGATATCGCCAGCTTTAACTCCCGTAAGAATTGCAGAGCTGCTTACTCTGACTTTTGTAGTTGTTGTAACTGGGAAAGTTTGTTTCTCACCTGCAAGAGTTTGAATCACGATAGATTTATCTGTTACAGAAATAACGGTTCCAGCAACATCGTTAGGTAGAGTCACAACTGTTGTGGCAGCTGCGCCCGGAAGAGCCAAATCTGATGCGCTCGGAGCAGCACCGCCTGTCGCGCCACCTTGCGCGTTGCGTCGATTAAATCCGCCGCCGCCACCAAATCCAGCACCGCCACCAAATCCAGCACCGCCTCCACTGAGGTTAGCTAGAGAGAGGCCAGTGGCTCCAGTAGTTGCAGTTGTGGCTTTCTTATACCCAACCCAAATTCCACCAGTAAAGATGATCGAGAAGATCGCCACGAATGCAAGCGCCTTGGTGTGCTTAGGAAGTGGTCGAGCTTTCGCTTCTTCAACGAGGGTGATGATGTGTTCATCAACGTCCTTGTAGCGTGACTCGTTTTCAAATGAGTTTTCCATTTTTTCCTTTTCCTATTCGTATCGCAGAGCTTCAATAGGGCGAAGAGATGCAGCGCGATTAGCTGGCCATCCCCCGAATACAAGTCCAACAAGCGCACTCACGATGAATGCAGTTAATACGCTTGAAAGGGATACAACTGGGACAACACCGAGAATGCTGAAGTGAGAGATTCCTAGTCCAAGTAAAACTCCTGAGATTCCACCCAAGAGCGAGAGCATCATCGCCTCGATGAGAAATTGCGTGAGGATTGCAGCTTTGGGGGCTCCAATAGCTTTAAGAATTCCAATCTCACGAGTGCGCTCGGTTACAGAAACAAGCATGATGTTGGTGATACCGATACCGCCAACGAGCAAGCTGATTGCAGCGATAGCCGCCAAAAGTACTGTCAAGGTCTTACTGGAATCGGTAGATGATTGCAGAATCGTTGATTGATTAAGCACCCGGTAATCGGCAGTTGCCGTGCTCTTGATCTTATGTTGCGAATTCATGATTGCGGTTACTTCATCCATCGCAAGCTGTGTTGATTTGGCATCGATGGATTCGACCTGAATTTGGCTGATATTTCCATAGCCTGCAATAGCTCGTTGTACAAAGGTAATCGGCATAATGATGACGTCATCAGAATCCTGGAATCCCGTTGTTCCCTTTGACTTCATGACGCCCACAACTGTTACGTTCTGACCTGCACAACGAATTACTTTGTCGATGGGGCTATCAGTATCAAAGAGATTCTTGGCAAGTGTGGTTCCTATAACCGCAACACCGCGTTTTTGGGCAACATCGTCATTGGTCCAATAACCACCTTTATCAACAGGGCTATTGGCAGCTTCAAAGTATGAAGGCCATGTGCCTTTTGCGCTTCCCGGGGTCGCAGATATATTTCCATAGGTACATGTCATCGTTGCGTTAAGGATTGGTGCTGCCTGCTTAATATGAGGTGCGTTGTCCTTATTGTTGAGGGCGGTTGTATCGGCAATAGTGAGACCTTTTGCAGTTGAACTTCGCGTGCGAGAGAAACCACCGCCACCGCCACCGCCCATGCCCATGACTGTGATCGAGTTAGTACCGAGTTTTTCAATCTGCTGTCGGACAGCTGCAGCGGATCCATTACCTACCGCTGTCAAAATGATTACTGATGAAACGCCAATAAGCACACCGAGAATAGTCAACGATGAGCGCATGCGATTTGATGAAATACCTCTCCAGGCAAATCTCCAAATTTCGCGTAACCCTAAGCTGCCCATGTACGGTCCTCAATGATTTCACCATCACGAAGGCGAATGACGCGACGTGCAGCGCGAGCAACTTCCTCTTCGTGAGTGATAACTACAACTGTTGTTCCTTTGCGATTGAGCTCGTGGAGTAATTCAAGAATTTCACGAGTCGAAGCGGTATCAAGTGCTCCAGTAGGTTCGTCTGCAAGAACCATCGCGGGTTCTGTCACAAGCGCACGTGCAATTGCAACACGTTGTTGCTGTCCGCCTGATAATTCGTGGGGCTGATGCTCCATTCGATCAGCAAGGCCGACAGCTGCGAGTGCTTCAGCTGCACGTCGTCTTCGATCTGCCCGGCTTACACCTTGATATGCCATGGGCAATTCGACATTCCGTAGGGCGCTAGTACGTGGAATGAGGTTGAAGGATTGGAAGACAAAACCGATGAGTTGCGAACGAACTACAGCAAGCTGTTCTTCATCGAGATCTGCAACATCTAGATTGCGAATCCAATAATTACCAGCAGTAGGAGCGTCAAGACAGCCAAGAATATTCATCAAGGTAGATTTTCCTGAACCCGATGCGCCCATGATTGCAACAAAGTCTCCTTGTTGGATCTCAAGGCTAATCTTCTTCAAGGCATAAACCGCAGTATCACCTGCGCCGTATGTCTTTGAAAGGTCATTAACTTTAACGACTGAGGTTGTCATCTGGTGGATTATCCGTTTCCACCGCGACCGCCGCCGCCACCTGGTACCGCAGCTGCGCCACCACCAAAGCCAGCTCCTGGAATACCTCCAGCAGGGAAGCCAGTTGATGAGGATGAAGTAGTTGTACGTAATACAACTTCAGCACCTGCTTTAATTCCACTCTTGATTTCAACTCGTGAATCGCCTTGCAATCCAACTGTTACTCGAACTTGCTTACCTTGATCGGTTGGCTTTGCTGGTTTGAGTGTGACTGTGTAGAAAGGCCCGCGTTGAGTAAGTGCAGTAGCAGGAACGCTCAGTACGCCTTGTACTTGTGCAGTAGTGACAGATACTTGTGCAGTCATTCCCGGTTTAACCCCATCAGGAGTTTGATCTAATCCAAAGAGCACTGTGTAGCTCTGAACTGATCCTGATCCGCTTGATGCATTGTTAAGCGGCGCAATTGATAGAACTGTTCCTGTAGCCCTTGAACGGCTGACGGCGTCGAAAGTGATATTTGCGGCTTGTCCCACGACAAGGGATGCGATATCTGCTTCGGCTACAGATGCCTTGATCTGCAAAGAGTTGAGATTGGTAAGGATAATAAAACCATTGACGCCGCTTGAACCAGCGCTGGTAGAACCAGGATTCATGCCGACAATTGATGCAATTGCAGCAATCGTTCCGGAAGCGGGAGCGACAATCTTGGTTCCATCAAAATTTTGCTGAGCAATAAGCAGAGAAGCTTGAGCATTAGTTTGAGTTGCTAGTGCTTGCTGCCCTTGGAGATCGACTACCTTCACATTGTTCTGTGCGTTGGCGACTGCCAACTTGGCAGCTTGCAAGGAAGTTGATGTTGGACCGGCATTTGTCTCTGATTGGCTTGCCATCAGAGAATCGAGTGCTGCCTTTGCGGCAGTCTGATTACGAATTGCAGTATCGATATTCTGCTGTGCAGTCTTCTCGGCTGCAGCGTCTTTTGCGATTCCATTTACTTTAGCAGTCTGTGCATCTTGCCAAGCTGCTACGGCATTTCTAATAGTGGCGTTAGTGGTGTACAAGGTGCAATTGGTATCCAGTTTATTACCGCAAGCGTTATACATGGTGTACCAATCAAGATCAATGACACGGTCGTAATTGACGAGATTTGCAGCAGTTGTGCTCTCTTGATCTAGTAGCGCTTGTTGCGCATTGGCAACCGCCAGATTCGCAGAAGTAACTGAATTCTGCGCATTGAGAAGAGCCTGGGCTTGAGATTTCTTCGTAGCATCAGTTGGGCCACTCGTTAAAGTAGTCAGGGCATCCTGGGCCTGCTGCAATGTGAGCGCTGCAGAATCCTTGCTGTTGCCAGATTGAATTACAGATATTTCAGCGCTCTTAACTGCAGATTGAGCTTGGAGAAGTGCAATCTTTGCTTGAGTATCGTCGATTGTTGCAAGGACTTTACCCTTAGAAACGCTATCGCCAACTTTGACATTGATTGCGGTGACAATTCCGGTGGATTTAAATGTCAGCCCGATATCACTCGTTGATTGAACTGAGCCAGATGCGCTGACTGTCGTACTGACATTTCCAATAGAAGCAATTGCAGTGCGTAGGGTTGTCGTCGCTACCGTCGGATTAATCGTCTTGTAACCAAAATACCCGGCGACAATCACAACAACTAATAAGATTGCATTGATAATCAAATTTCTCTTTTTGAACATCAAATATTCCCTTTTCTACGCACGGTTTGATTACTTCTTTGGAAGAGTAAAGCCTGAAGACTTCTGGCACTTAATGAGCGCAAGAGCTGTATCAGGATCTGATTGATCGTATGCAAGTGCTGCACCAGAATTTTTGATGCCAGCGGCGGTCATACATTTGATAAACGCTGCCTGCTTTGGATTAACAGGGGCTGCCGCTTTAGTAGGTGTCTTTCCATTTGGAGCCATTGATGGCTGTGCATTTGGCTGACCATCACGATTCCCAAATTGTGGAGCTGCGATTCCGCATGCTGCAAATGCTTTCTGCATTACCGTTGGATCGAAATTTCCTCCACCAAATCCACGTCCGCCGCCATTTGCTCCACCCTGTCCCGGTGAGAATGATGGGCGGGCACCTGGTGAAAATGTTGGTCGTGCAGTTGGAGCATCAGTTGGACGTACAGGGATTGTGAACCCATTCTTTGTCAGACATGCACGATTTGCATCGGTGAGATTTGCAAATAACCCACCACGGCTTCCGCCAAATCCACGGCCTCCACCTTGACCATCTTGCGCACCTGGTGCAGGTGTGGGATTTGTAAGTCCAGTTGGCTTGGGAGCTGGCATCGGTTTAGTTGATGCTTTTGGTGTTGGTTTTGCTGAAGCAGCAAAGCTGTTAGTTGTACCTACGACTAGGGTCAATGATGCAACTGATGCAATGGCGAATGCGAGGCTATGTATCTTCTTCATGGGCAGATACTGTCCCGAATTGCTGGGAATAGATTGTGAAAAGATGAACGACACTCTGTCAGATTTAGGTGCCTTCCCAGTGCGATACTGAGCCTATGAAGCTATCTGAAGCACGTAGAACTAAAGGTTGGATTGTTCTTGTCGCGACTGTTTTAGG
>JBAWYW010000055.1:0-5141 GCA_037143395.1 Actinomycetes bacterium
ATAGGAGCGAGTCGTGGCGTTGGGTCGGGGGTTCGAGTCCCTCACAACCCACTTACGAAGGTAAGTCAGATTTACCAGGCGGTGTATCCACCATCAACAATTAGATCACTACCTGTCATGTAATCAGATACTGATGATGCTAAGAAAACAATTCCTCCTTGCAGATCAGTAACTTCAGCCATTTTTTCTTGTGGAATTCGAGTCTTCCAAACTTGCCACATACTCTTGCCAACTTCAGTTTCTAATAAATCCTCAACCATTGAAGTTTTTGTATAGCCAGGTGAAATGCAATTAACCCGGACTCCTCGGTCGGCCCACTCAGCACCTAGGTTGCGGGTAAGTGAGAGCACTCCAGCTTTTGAAATATTGTAGTGAGATTGATTTTGAGGGAAATTAGTAACATGAGCTGAAAGAGATGCGGTATTAATAATCTTTCCGTAACCATTTGTAAACATATAGCGTGCTTCAGCCTGAGCGCACAAAAATACAGAATCTAAGTTCACACGCATCATCTTCTGAAAATCAGCATATGGCATATTTTCAGAATCAATCCATTGCGCAATTCCAGCGTTATTACATGCGATTGTTAAGCCGCCTAATCGCTTTACCACCTCATCAACCATCGCTGTAACTTGAGTTTCATTTGTCACATCAGTCTTAATCGCAATTGCTTTAACTTGTGGACTACGAAGAGTAATTTCCTGCACTACCTCTTCTGCTTTATTAAGATCTAGATCTACCACAGCAACATCAGCGCCAGCATCAGCTAATGCATGAGCAAATGCTCGACCTATTCCTTGGCCCGCCCCAGTTACTAGCGCGACCTTTCCTTTAAGTGAGAATCGCTCTAAAATATTTTTTGCATCTAATACTGGATCTTTTGACATTAATTAAGCCCAGTCACAAGATATTTGATATCACCCTGATCTGTATCACCAGCTAATACGGCAGGTAGTTGGTCTAAGGAAATTGTGCGAGAAATAATTGGGTCTAAATTTAGCTTTCCACTGGCCATAAGTTCAGCGGCCCTGGCTTGGGTAAATGGATTTATAAAGGAACCGATGATTCGAACTGCACGAATTACTAAGTCATAAACACTAAATGCAACTTTTTCATGGTTTGGTGCAACCCCAAGTACTATGACCGTTCCCCCTTTGCGAGTAATTGCACACGCTTGATTAAAGGTTTCACTAACCCCAGCCACTTCAAAAGAAATATCCATATCTTTAAGAACCGCTGTTACATCTTCACTAGTGGGATCTATTGTGCGAGTTGCTCCTAATAGCATTCCCACCTCACGTTTTGCCCTCTGTCTAGTAATCAGAACAATTTCAGATGCGCCGGCAAGCTTTGCAAGTTGAATAATTAACATACCCATTGATCCGCCACCTAATACTGCAACTCTCTCCCCGCCTTTCATTTGTGCTAAATCCATTCCATGAATGCAGCAAGCAAGCGGTTCTACTAGTCCTAAATGAAGTGGATTAATAGTTTTTGGAACTAAGTAAGCCTGACTTTTTGGAAGGAGTACATATTCGGCAAATCCACCGTTGATATCTACGCCAAGGGCAACTAAATTCTGACAATAAGAGGAGCGAACACCTGTGCAATGTTCACACTTTCCACAGACAATATTTGGGTCAACCGATACTAAATCTCCGATTTTAAAATCAACGCCAGCTCCGACGGCGGTAACTTCACCACCAAATTCATGTCCTAATACCAAGGGCATCTTTGCCGGATGCTCACCTTTAAGGATGTGGCGATCAGTTCCACATATTCCGCAGACAAGCATCTTTATTACTAACTCATCTTTGCCCGGCGTAGGCGTTGGGATATCTTTTAATTCCAACTTACCAACTTCAGTTAGTAGCACTGCCTTCATAAATATCAGTATAGGGCTAGCGCCTACCAATTAGAAGGCCTACGATTACCAATGTTTTCACTGGAGAAATAACTAAAGGAGTAGAAGATGCCTAACAACAAACCATTATCATTTGGCGGTCACGCACTTGTTTGGGCTGGGGATTGGTCTGAAGCAAGTGCACGTAATGCTGCATCAAGTGCTAACCGTGCTGGCTATGACTACATCGAAATGTTGATGATTGATCCAGACTCCATTGATGTTGCAATGACAAAGGATGTTTTAGCCGAATATGATTTATTTGCTACCGCCTCTCTTGGTCTTTCTCCTACCACTGATGTAA
The DNA here is from genome assembly GCA_037143395.1 of Actinomycetes bacterium. Classification (GTDB taxonomy): domain Bacteria; phylum Actinomycetota; class Actinomycetes; order Nanopelagicales; family Nanopelagicaceae; genus PALSA-747. Next base: position 2,208 of record JBAWYW010000055.1, read on the forward strand.
CAAGTACAAATCCTTCAATTGTGAAAAAAGGAGATGAACTCCTAAGAAAAGCTGTCGATAAACTTCATGGCCTAGGTGCTACTGAACTTTGTGGCGTTATCTACTGCAGTTTAGGTAAGTATCCAGGACCTGCCTCAGCTGAAAATCGGGCTAACTCAATCTCTGCTGTGCAAAGACTTTCTGATTACGCTGCAGATAAAGGAGTTAACATAAACCTTGAAGTTGTAAACCGATATGAAACAAATATTATCAACACCGGCAAAGAGGGGCTTAAGTTTCTTGAAGCAGTAAACCGCCCAAATGCATATCTGCACCTTGATACCTACCATATGAATATTGAAGAGGATGGAATGTCAGCTGCTGTACTAGAGGCTGGGGACGCGCTTGGTTATGTTCATATTGGTGAAAGTCACCGCGGCTATCTTGGCTCTGGAAATGTTGATTTTGATACATTCTTTGGCGCACTAAAGAAAATAAATTACAAAGGTCCTATTACCTTTGAATCATTCTCTTCAGTTGTTGTTGATCCTGAACTTTCAAACGCACTCTGTATCTGGCGCAATCTTTGGGAGGATTCAGATGATCTTGCCGCACACGCCCTGAAATATATGAAGGCTCGTTACAGCTAATGAGAAATCTTCCAGATAAACTTCAATAATGGAAGGCTACCTAAAGGCAATCATTGGCGCAGGATTTGGCTGGTTAGTTTCTTATTTAATGGTTCACGCCTTTAACAGCAATTTTCAACCTATTCACTTAATTCCTATTTTTGCTTTTAGTTACGCAGCCTATACCTCTAATTTTTAAAGACGACAAGCGTAGTGTTGATTCAAAAACTTTGAACCCTTATCTCTTACAATTTTTGGTGTAGTTATATAAAGCAGTTACCTCAGCACTACTTAATGCTTTGCGAAATAAATAAAAGGAGTTAAATCTAAAATCTCCATTTGTGCCATCACCTAAGTTTGTTACTGAATCTGATCCACCAATTTTATGGGTAACAAGTCCACCGTTTCGCAACCATGCTTGAGTTGCCGGACTAAGCGCGGTTCCATCAACATAACCAGTAATTTGGGTGAGAGTTCCAGTAAAGCCAATTAGGTGCCATTGATTTGGTGTAATTGCTGATGATTCATATGGGTTTGGTGAAATTGTGTATCCGACCGGATTGGACCATCGGTTAAATCTAACTTTGCCATTTACCATTTCAATTTGCGGATCATGCCAACCACAACCTGAACCACACTCATTATAAATAACTCCACCATCTGATATGCCATCACTATTTGAATCTAATGGATATATCCAGAAGAAAATAGATTGCTCATTTAATTGCGGGGTACCATCGGTTGCAATTACTGATTGGTTCGATTCTGAAATAGTTAAATACTTAACCCCCCTACTATCAGTTGCGGTGATTTGTATAACCCACAATCAGACCAACAGCCTTAATCTCCCTAACACTTGCCTAACACCCCTAGTTATTCCCTACTGTTCCCCACGCTTAATCCACTAATAGAGGCACAACCAAACACGCTCAGAATTAAATAATGTACGACTCTTAATCACCGGGTCGGGGGTTCGAGTCCCTCACAACCCACTCCGAATTGTGCGTACGTGACAACATTTTTAGTGTTTGTAAATCTTCGAGGTTGTATCAGTGGGTTACGGGTAGGCAACTTTTTAGTGGGCTAATCAACTACTTCTTAACCTGCCAAGTCGTTCTACCATCGCTACTGACCATGCAAACCAGTTGTGTGCCATCAGAGCTCTTGCTTGATGTCCCCTTTGTTAAGTCGCAGGTTTCGCCCAACTGGGAAAACATGCCATTAGAGCTAGAACTGCTACCACTTTGCTGTGTTCCAGAATCCGTCTTTTTAGCCACATCTTGACCACTGCTACTTGAAGAAGATTGAGCAGGTGTATACCCAACTGCGTTTATGTAATCGCTTTCTGGTGCAAGGCCAACAAAGTTCCCATTCCAAGAACCATCGGTTATGCATGGCGCAGCATCCCTAGTGGCTTTACTTAAGATCGACGTCTGGAATGTAAATCCCTTAGCTGCCCAGAGCGCGGCAACTTTTGGCGCCAAGTGATCGATAAAGGATTCAAAGAGTGGAGGTTTAGCTGAAATGGAAAACAGTGCAATATCAAAAACATTTGTCTCATTAATCCCAGTTGTAGTTGTACCAGTGTTTTTACTTGCTCCCGCTGCCGCTGCATTATCTGCAGGTGCAGCGACAATTACGTCGCCAGCCTTAACCTTTTTACCGTTAGCAGCAAGAGGTTCAACGTGCATAAACTCAAATACCCAACCTTCCGGTGAAGTGATACTCACACCAATTCCCATACTCGCACCAACTGTGTCATATGAGATTACGCCATCAAATGGCGCATAGCCCTTAACAGTTCTAGATGGTGTAGATGCAACATCAATAATTATGTAGTGTTTCATCGATCGTTTGTTCTCAAGAGTAGAACCTTCGGCAGCAGACTTTTCCATTATGCCGGGTGAATAGTCATGACCAACACAACTTCGGAACTTGCTTAATCTCACCACATGCTGCAAATCCACAGGATTAGCTACGATGAATGCTCCCATTGGCGTTGAACTTTGCGCGGTGCTGTTTGTTTTTGTTGGCTCAACTTTCACAACATTCTTGATGCCTTTGCTCCATACAAGTTTCTTTCCAGATTTAATGCACTTATATTTGAACCCAGATGGGTCGACGGCAGTTTCGCCTAGCTTCATGCAAGCCCCTCCTGCTTTCATGTTCGCGTTCGCTGTAGGCCCAAAGAAAGAAAGCGTTAGAGAAGCGAGCACAATGCAGGTGAGATGAGATCGCTTCATTTCATAATTGTGACCCTAATTTATTGAATAGCAAGGGCCACCAAAATCGACATTGCATGCTAAATTGCCTTTTATGACCCGAT
>JBAWYW010000056.1:0-5134 GCA_037143395.1 Actinomycetes bacterium
TGTTATTCCGGGTGAAGGGGGAGATTGGGTTCATGATCTGACCTCCGTTCTTAAGCCTTTTGGCTCCACAGACTATGTGCGCGCGTTTATTTCCTTAGCCCAGGAGATGAAAGAGAACGGCACATCAAACCTTCGTGCTTTCTTACGTGAACTAGAAGACCGGGCCGAGCAGAACAATCCGCCAACCCTGCCTGGCGTTGTACTTTCAACTCTCCACGCGGCAAAAGGGCTTGAATGGGAGCATGTCTTCCTTGTTGGGATCAATGAGGGCGTCTTGCCGATGGGTCCTGAAATCGAAGAGGAGCGCAGGCTTTTCTATGTGGGCCTCACCCGAGCGAAGAAGACCGTTCATCTGTCGTATGCGGGGGAGCCATCCCAGTTTTTGAGCGGGATTAGCTCTTAAATTTAATTCGTTTGCATCCACCTGCATCGATGCTTTACCCTTTATCCACAGTTGATAAATGATCCTAAAAGATCGTTATTGGAGGCATACGTGTCACAGGCACTAGCAAGAAAGAACGGCCAAGCAGTTGCGGCCGCGATTTTTGCTGCTCCAAAATCAACAACAACCACACATGCTCATTCATATGCAGCCAAGTTCTGGGCAACCAAGAATTTTGCAGCCTATGGACTGCGCGGATCCTGGAGTTCTATCGGTTAAAAGACCGAAAAGACCCACCAGGGGCCGCACATCCAAAAGGATGAGCGGTCCTTTTTCTTTTCCCAAAAGAAATAAACCCATACAGAAAGAGATATGAGGAAAAAAGGAAAGTGGAGGTGAGAACAATGACTGTTCTCTTCAGCGAACTATTGGTCCCCGGGTGGGCCGATGAGATGGTCGGCCTAGCCGATGTCACAGGGGCAGATCTATCTCTGCCATGCCATAACAGTGATCCTGAAGTTTTCTTCTCTGAAACTTCAGATCAGATTGCACTTGCAAAGTCGCTCTGCGCAGGTTGCCCAATGATTGCTGCATGCCTTGAGGGAGCGCTCTCTCGTAAGGAGCCATGCGGTGTATGGGGCGGACAGTTATTTGATGATGGCCAAGTGGTTGCTGCAAAGCGCACAGTGGGTCGTCCTCGGATTAACCGAGAAGTTGCTGCTGTATCAGAGTTGCCAGAAAGCGCTCTAGAAATGGATGAGGCACTAGCGAGCTAATTGCTGCATCCGCACGATGCGTTGAATTCCCAATACCGTTTTTCAGATTTTTCAAACGGGGATAAGAGATCAACCCAGTGCGATGCAGCGGTGAGCGGGGAGTCTCCCGTCGCGGCATATTGGCCAACAAGTGTGGCCACCATGCCCACAAGGGTTGCGATCACTTGCGTCGGCAACTCCGTCCGCAAGGATTCATGCAGCAAAGAAAGATCGGTGCTCTTCTTTGTAAGCGCCACACAACGAAGGCACGGAGTAAGACCTGGAATAACTAGTGGGCCAATCTCGCAATGTTGGCCAATGAGTGGATTGATATGTAAGTGAGTTGTTCCCTCACTCATCCATCTCTGCACATAATCCCATTCAATCGGAATGGTGGAAATAACTAAATCGGGGTCGGCTTTAGCTACCTGATCTGTTGGAATGAACTGGGAATTGCGCATGATTTCTTGCGCGAATTCATTTCTCTTTTTTCCAATATCACTCATACGTGTTGCTAGCCCACACACATCATCTGGGCCAATATGCGCTGATAAATGCGCCCGGGTAATAATTCTTGTGTTGTTAAAGCCCATAGATTGCAGCGTTGCGAGCAGGTTTCTAGCTAAGCGGTTTTCACCAGAGATCAAAATAGTAAAGGCGCCTCGTAGTGAGAGCTCTTTAACACCCCCATCGTTGCTATCTGGCCGGTGGGTAATTAAATCTAATTCACTTTGCAATTTAATCTGAGTAAGTACGGCGCTTGGATCAGCATGAGGGCCATGAAAGATATGCGAAAGAGGAGTGCGCAGATTTTCTACCAACCCATTTTGCGTGAGAACACTTTGTAGCTTGACTACGTTCTCATAACTCATCCCTGTGCCCTGGGTTATTTCAGCAAGCTCATGTCTGCCATCAAAGTAGCGCGTGATTGTTCGTGCTGGTTCAAGTGGAAGGGCAATAGCAAAGTAGGGAAGTGTGAAAAGGATTTCATCACCACGTGTGCGACTTTCAACACCAGGCTTTAATCGGGGATAAGACAGTGGGGGCATCTGCGAAGGATGGCGGCTTTTGCATGATCAATAAGTGCGTGAATCAAATATCTGGGGATAAAAAAACTGACCCCGCGTTATGCGAGGTCAGTTTGCAATGATGAACTAACGCGTATTGGTTAAGCCTTACCCAAAATGCGGTTGACCTTGGTGCCGCACACTGGGCAGATGCCCTGTGCCATACGACGACCAGAATCAGAGACTTTTACGTGACCTTCAAAGGCACGCTTCTCTTTGCACTTAACGCAGTAGGCCTCGCCCTTATATTCCTCGGCCATAATGACCCTCCCATCGCCGCACGTGCCAAGAGAGGATCTCAGGGCCAAGCGTACGAACAAGAAATACATTACCCCTGATCACGCGTAAAGAATGGGATTTCACGCTCATCTGTGCGTAATCTTTAGGGAAAGAGGCAGATCCCACCCGAAATGTCCGAATTAGAGGTGAAATTACTCCAGATCAAAGGTTGGCTCAGGGCTGGCCGCTAGGCCCGCCTCAAAACCTTCCAGAAAGGCCTCTGCGCGATGCTTATCTGGATCTCGATCTAGGTAATGGGTGAACTCATCACCATGTCCTGGAACGCGCAGGTGGATCAGCTCATGGAAAAGAACATGTGAAATGACGTATTCGGGCACGCCATTGAGGCGATGAGAGATACGAATGGTGCCATCTCCTGTTGTGCACGAACCCCAGCGCTCGCGCATTGTCCGCCACGTGATCGAAGATGGCCGTTCATGGAATTCAGGGAGGAATTTTGTGATCAATTCATGGGCCAAAGTCTCAAGTTGATCATTACTGCTGCGATTTTTAGCTTCACGCTTCAAAACAATCGCAATCATCTCTGGAATCATCGCAAATTCATCCTTGCGAGACATGCGATCTGGGATATGAATCTCAATAATCCCGTTTTGCCTGTATGCGCTGATGCTTCTTTTACGCCGAGTGCTTCTTATTACGCGAAATTCAGGCAAATTATCTGGAAGTGGATTGATTTTCGGCGATTTACGTTGAAAACGCTCACTCTTCACGGGTGTGAAGGTATCTTCAAAGATGGATTCTTGAATAAAGTTCTCCACCGATTGCACGAAGTTATCCCCTGTTTCTCCACAGACTTATCAACAACACGTTGCATTAATTGTGGCATTTCTCTTTGATTATCGTGGGAAATTGCCATAAGTTTCACACACCAAATCTTCGGATAACCGTTTGGTGTCGGCAAGGGGAAGGCTGGCAACAAATCGTGCGCCCGGAGATTTGGCTTTTTAATGCCCGAACAGAAGTGCTTGAAAGTTAAATCAATCCTGAGAGATCGTCGGGAACTGTAGTACTCGCCAAGAAGCCGGCCGGGTCAGCCAAGTCAGATGCTGTTGGAAGCAAAGTTGCATCCTCCCAGCGGTGGTCACGAACTTCAGCTCCACCATTGACACCGCCACCCAAAGAATAAATTTCATTCCAGAAGTTTGCGCACTCCCGCATTTTTCTTGGGCTAACTTCTAATCCAAGAAGTGTTGCAAAGAGTTGTTGTGTTGGGCTCGCAGAAATTCTCTTACGTCTATGGGTTTCAGTCAGTTGCGCCAGAGATGGAAGGCGATCTTGGGCTGAGATTGCAGTGATGTGATCAATCCAACCTTCGATGAGTGCTAGCGCCATTTCAAGTCGTTCAAGTGCTGCGCTTTGCGCAGGACTTTGTTCTGGTTGGAACATTCCTTGGTTAATTGCCAGAGAAATAGATTGAGGATTAGAGATATCTAAGTCACCTGAGTCCATAGCGCTCTGCGCCTGGTCTTGAATTGCGCGAACATCAACTGTGATTCCCTTGCCGTAGGCAGTGATCAATCCTTGAAGGTAGGTAGCAAGCCAAGGAGTGTGAGAGAACAAACGTTCTGCAGCAATCTCACGCAACGCTAAGTAAATGGCGACTTCTTGCTCAGGAATATCTAAGCCTTCGGCCCATGCGGTGATGTTTGTGGGAATCATATGGATGCCTGATTTTTCAAAGAGGGGAACTGCTACATCGTTTGATCCAGTTACCCCAACGGCCAGGGCGCCGATTGATTGGCCAAGCTGGTTGGCGATTAATTGCCCCATAAACCCGCGCATCATCGGCAAGAAGGCGTTGACGTTGAAGGACATTCCAGCGGGCAAACCGGGCATTCCCTCTAAACCTTCAGGTAGTCCAATATTTCCATTCTCATCAGCGCCGGCTCCTGTCATATCTGTCATGACCTTGGCGAGAGCTCCAGCCATTCCTTCAGCAAGAGGCTCAACGAGCTTTTGCCAACCAGGGATAGAAAACTCCAACCATTCTTTTCTAGTCCAAGTGATATCGGCGTTTGCAACGCTCATGGGAAATGTTGTGCGCTCTTGAATCCAGTTACCAGCAATATCAACCGCTTCTTGAATTTTTATCGCATCACTTTTTCCCACGGGTAAGTCGCTATGTGTACTCAGGTAGTTCCGAGCACTCTCTCGGAGAATTTGGGTTTGCAACATAGGAGTTCCAGGCGCACTTTGGAAATTAGGTAAACCAGATCCAAAGAAGCCCTCATTCGGGGTGAAGCCAAAACCACTCACCACTTACTCCCTTTCACTTTTCTCATAGAGATGAAACAAATTCTTGCCCCTAAATCATCCCGCGAATTCACCTTATCCACATCTTTTCCGCGCGGGTTCTTCTCAGCGAGAATCGAATAAGGGGTGGGCTAAGGTTAGGGACATGTTCAGCGCTCTTGGCACCTTGCAGCAAGCAACTCAAATTCATGCGAGTTCGACGGCCTTCGCTGCCTTGATCTGGTGGGTCGTTCCAATCGTTGCTGTATCTGTGGCAATTGGTTACGTGATTTGGACAACAAAGTTCAAAGAAAAGTTCGATAACGAGACAAATCGCTCTGTGGGCAGCTTCCAGAAATTTCAGAAGACACTGCGCCAGCCCCCACCCGAGTAGAGTT
>JBAWYW010000057.1:0-5105 GCA_037143395.1 Actinomycetes bacterium
TTAGGTATACATACGAGCAGAAATCTTAATTATCTAGGCACAAAACTGCAGGTTCTTCAGCAACGGATCGGTTCATTTCTCGCAAGTAGTTGATTACAGCGGCTGCCATCAAATCATTCCCGCAAATTATTGAGTCAAAATCGAAAATTGTGCTTAAGTTCCTAATTTCAATATTTGCTTGCTCGAATGTGAAGCTCGAGATGTTCACAACGTCATATTTTACTGATTTTTCACCAATTTCTGACATTATTTTCAAGAAGCAATTATTTCGGTTTAGTCCAGGAATTGAATCGCTAGGGCCATTAAACAATAGAAACTTCTTTTTGCCCTTTGCTTGTAGATATAAAATGGCTTCTTTCATGCCATAGTATTCATTAGTACCAACCGAATCAATCTTTGTGCCCGGAATGCGGGGACCTATAAGCACAGTTGGGATAGTTAGTTTCTTTAGTTTGATAATAGTGGCGGGAGAAAAGGTGATTGGACCGAAAATAAATCCATCGACGAAGCCTGAGCCTGCCTTTTCAATCTGCTCTTGTATTTCTTCCTCATTATTTGCCGAAGCGCTGAGCAAGATGTGGTAACCACTCTTGCTAATTGCATTTTCAATGGTTTCTGCCAGGGTGGTATAGAAAGGATTTGAGATATTAGCCAGACTTAAAAGGATTCTATTGGTCTTTCGTGATCTAAGTGCTTGCCCATCTATGTTTACTTTGTAGTTCAGCTGCTTGATAGATCTTAATACCCGTAGGCGTGTGTTTTCAGAGCATGGAGAGTTGTTGATTACCCGCGAAACTGTCGCCGTTGAGACACCAGCATGCAGTGCAACATCGGCAATAGTTGATTTGGCACTCTTCATCGTGGTCCTAGCCTATCAATTGCCAAATTCGCTATTTGGATTCTTGTAAAGCCTTATCAATTATTTCTTGGATACCTTCAATTTCATAAAAATTAGGTGGGATTGATGCATCGATCGTTACCATCAAACTTGCCCACCGTGCTCCTATCTCAAGCAAGACCTTTCCTGGTGTGATGCCTAAGGCATAGCCAGTAAGGAAGCCAGCTAGGAATGAATCTCCCGCACCGGTTGTATCAATAGTGTTCACGGGGAAAGCATCCTGATGAACTTTTCCTGACTTGCTATAGAGCGTCGAACCAGTAAGTCCTCTTGTGACAACAATTAATGGAAAGCGATCTAGATAATCTTCGAAGGGTAATTCCTTGGGAATATCTGCAATGGAGCCAATCGCGATGTCGGCTGAAACCTGTGGATCTGCAAGCAGTGCCCCTAAACCAATAACAATTGTGCAGCCCTGCTCTCGGGCGATATCAATTTCAGCTCGCCACTCTTCATACCAATGAGTGAACAAAACAATATCTCCAGGCTTAATTCCAGAGTTCTTGAAAGTAAGTCCACCATGGTCCTTAATTGGCTTGCTCAGCAACATCAGTGTTCGCTCACCGGATTTATCGACTACTACTAGACAGCGGGGGGTTCCTTGATCTCCTCGTGTAATTAGCAGGGGATTGAAACCGCTGCTTTGCAAAACTGGCTCGACTAGCTTTGCTGCGTCGTCATTTCCAAGATAGGTGATGAAGCCTGTCTCAATGGGTCCTGAAGCGATGCCTATCGCGATGTTTGAAGTACTTCCACCGCACCGATTAATTGCCTCGGTGGGTAGGTGGAAGTTACCGACAACTATCTCCGTATTAAGCTTGAGAACTACATCTTCGGCGACATGGCCGATGACCCATACTTTACGCATCTACAAATCACCTCAACTTCCCAATTAGATGAAAAATACTACAGACCTACTTCATTCTGCTCGAAGCTAAAATTTCATATGCAGATTTCATGGACTTAATCTCGCTCCATGAAACTTCCTTTAGCCATGGGATGCTATAGAAGTCTGCACTTTCGATTTTTTGAGCACAAATGAGGGCTCCTGCCTGGGCAGCGACAGTATCGGTGTCACCCTTTAGTTCGCATGAGAGGCGGTAGGCATCTAAACAATTTTTGGCACGATCAATAACCCAGGTGACGGCTCGGAGAGTCTCCAGTGAATCCAGAGTGATTCCATCTTTTGGTGGCTGCCATGAATCATAATTTTTAATGAACTCAGAAAAGTCACTAGGAATATCTGGGATTGCGGCAACTTCTGCCTTCAGTACTTCAAAGTTTGAGCGAGGATTGCTTTCAAGAGCTTCGCTAAACAAAGCTGATGCAAGAACTCCTGCATATGCTGCAACTAGGTTGTGGTGTGTGGCTGTTGCCAGTTCAAAGACCATTGCTCTTCGCTCTTTGGCTTTGGAGGCAGGATAGGCAAGTCCAATCATTGAGGTTCTCATCAGACCACCATTAGTGTTTCCAACCATGGCCATTAATTTTGGTTCCATTGGGATTCCAAGTGCAAAACGAGTTGTTGGTCCAAGTCCGCGCAAATTAGGCACCGCTGCCTTTAAATCTCTCAGAAAGTTTGCTTTGGCATCTGCCAAGGTTGAGTTTGCAAAAGTTTCTATTGTGATCAGACTTAATAGGGTGTCATCGCTAACCCCTCCCCATGGCCAATCGTCACGGGTACCCATTCGTTCAATGTGAACAGGTGGTGCATCGTGCATTTCATACTCAACGCCGATCGCATCGCCGCCGGCAAAGGCCAACAAAGCCGTTGCAATGCGCATTTCGGCTGAGTTAGCTCCACTGTTTTCTATGGCTTGAGGCAGTACCCCCACCTCAATAAAGTCCTGAATTTTCATCCGTGCCCCCTATTGACTAAATCGTTCCATGCTGTATTTTACGTCACAATAATGTAATCGATTACATTTGTCAACGAAGAAGTGGATCTCTGAAAGGGGTATCGATAGTGAACAGCAAGAAAACTAAATATCTGGCCGGGCTCGCAGCTCTGTCATTCTCTTTAACTTCGATCGTATTTGCGACTCAAGCTTCAGCTGCACCAGTGAATATCACTGTTTCAATGGGAACCGGAGTTGATCAAGTGTGTTGGGCAAAATTTGTTACCGCAGATTGGAAAGATCCAAAGTTTAAATTCAAGATTACAAATAGCACGGGTTCAGACATTAAGGATCAGACCGCAATCGCCTCTGGCGGTGGTCCGGACCTCATTTATTCTGCTGGACCAAGCGTAACTTTGAAGTATGCAAAGGCGGGTCAGATTGTTGACCTTGCAAAATACTCCAAGCAATATGGCTGGGATAAATCTTTTGCTCCTTGGTCACTTTCATTAGGATCTTATAAGGGCAAAGTTTATAGTCTTCAAGCAGAAACTGAAGCTATGGTCATGTTCTACAACAAAACTGTGATGGATAAATTAAAGCTAAAGCAACCTACAACTATTGCTGAATTACAAACTACTGTAAACGCAATTAAAGCTGCTGGTCTCAATCCATTTACTGGTGGAAACGTGGAATGGAAAGGCGTTAATGAATGGTTTATTAGCGCTCTATTTAATGCAGTAGCAGGTCCTGACGCTGTTTATGCAGCTCTCACAGGTAAGAAGTCATGGACTGATCCAGAGTTCTTAGAGGCCGTAAATCTAATCACCGATTGGCAACAAAAGGGACAAATCTCAGGTGGTGTAGATCGTTTCTACACTCTTAAGTTTGATGAGTTTTTAGCCAACTGGGGAACTGGAAAGGCAGTTATGAACATGGAAGGTAGCTGGCGCTTTGGTTCTGCAAGTCAGTACTTCAAGGACACTGGTAACGATTGGTCTTGGGGCTCTTTCCCAACCAAATCTGGAAAGAGTATCTACTCAATCGGAGTCGGATCATCTTGGGCTATTAACAAAAATAGCAAGAATCAAGATGGAGCAGCCAAGGCATTGGCTTACATGTTCGACAAGAAGACACAAGGAGCCTTAGCTACTAAGTGTGGAATTGCACCAGCACCAATTGCAATTACTGCCAAAGAGCTAAAGGGTATTGATCCTCGACAGATTGATTTCCTTGTGAAGATGGATGTTGCTGCTAAATCAGGCAACTTCGGTTACTTGACGTGGGCATTCTGGCCACCAAAAACAGAGCAATACATCATCAATGAGATCGAAAAAGTATGGAACAAGAACATGACTCCTGAAGAGTATTTGGCAGGCATGGACAAACTGTTCCAAACTGAATTCAAAGCAGGAGATGTACCGCCAATCCCTGCAAGAAAATAGTTAAAAGGGGTAACAATGAGTACACCTGGGAGAAACTTCCCAGGTGTACTCTTCTAAAATAGGAGATAAATTGTCTAATAATGTTCTAAAGAAGAATCTTGGATCATGGCTCTTTATTCTTCCAATTCTTGTTATACATCTATTCGTCGTAGCTCTTCCGGCTATTTCCACTATTTATTTGAGCATGACCGACTGGAGCGGTGTTGGTGTTCCGCACTTCACAGGACTCACAAATATCAAGCGACTTCTATTTGATGATGATAATTTCATATCTGCTCTCAAAAACAATATTCGATGGTTAGCATTCTTTCTTACTATCCCATTTGTAATGTCACTCTCTGCAGCTTATGGATTGAGTCAGATTAAGCGCGGCGTCATGTTCTATCGCGTTTCTTTATTTTTGCCCTACATTCTTCCAAGCGTAATTGTTGGAGCGTTATGGGGATTTCTTTTAAACCCAAGTAGTGGATTTACTGGATTTTTAGACAGAATAGGTGTTCCTGGTTTTGATAAAGCACTCTTGGGAACTTCAAAAACAGCGCTATGGTCCATCGCCTTTATTGATAATTGGCATTTCTGGGGATTTTTGACAATACTTTTTCTTGTCGCATTACAGAATGTTCCACGCGAATTATATGAATCTGCCGAACTTGACGGAGCAAATGAATTTCAAAGATTTCGCTATGTAGCCTTGCCTGGTATTCGACCTACTCTTGTTTTTATGCTCATGATGGTCGGCATTTGGTCCTTCCTGGTCTTCGATTATGTTTGGGTTCTTACAAAGGGAGGTCCAGCGGGTTCCACAGAAGTCCTTGGAACGTTGGTATATCGAACAGCCTTTGGTGACTTCGAAGCAGGTTATGCAACTTTGCAGGGCCTCGGTATGGCGTTTTTTGCAAGTGCGTCACTGGTTTCCTTTGCAAT
>JBAWYW010000058.1:0-5092 GCA_037143395.1 Actinomycetes bacterium
GAGCCTTCTAAGGCCCAGGCTATTTCGCAAGATGTGCGTGCACTGACTGCAAAATTCCCTGTTTACCCTCGCTAGTATTACCCACGAGGTGATTGGTCTATGCGCGAGTACTTAATTTCTGCAGCACTTGCTGCGGCATTTTGTTTTCTTATTACTCCGCTTATTCGCAATCTCTCCATGCGCTCTGGAGCATTTGGTCAACTTCGAGAGCGAGATATTCACACAACCATCACACCTCGTTGGGGTGGCATTGGCATGTGGGCATCGATGGCGATCACCTTTCTTATCGTTGATCACCTGCCGTTAGCGGGCGCTGCATTTGGAAGAGAGCTGACAGGAATTTTTGAAGCAGCGACTTTTGTAATGTTGCTTGGCGCACTTGATGATCGATTTGATTTAGATGCCCTCACTAAATTTGCTGGGCAAGCACTCGCCGGTGGGATCTTGCTTCTCCACGGTGTTCAAATTCTCTGGCTGCCGATTAACGGAATTTATACGCTTCCATCAAATATTGGCCAGGTACTCACCGTTGTCTTTGTCATGCTTGTCATTAATGCCGTGAATTTCATTGATGGCCTAGATGGCCTCGCTACCGGCATCGTCGCAATCTGTGCGATTGCCTTCTTTGCCTTCTCTTATATTCTGGCCGTAACAAATGGCTTTAACCGTGCTGGTGCGCCTTCACTTGTTACTGCTGTAGTAATAGGTATGTGTGTTGGCTTTCTGCCATATAACTATTACCCAGCAAAGATCTTTATGGGAGATTCAGGCGCCATGCTTCTGGGGCTTTTGCTATCAGCTGCTGCAATTACCTTAACGGGGCAAATAGATATCAATGCTATTGCTGGTCAGTCCTCCCGCTCCACCCTGATTCCACTTCTTCTGCCATTTACGATCCTTGCCATACCTTTCATCGATCTGCTTATGGCGATTACAAGAAGGCTGCGAGCGGGTCGCTCACCATTTGCCGCTGACCGTGAGCATCTGCATCATCGCTTGCTTGATTTGGGATGCTCGCAGCGCGACGCAGTAATCATTTTGTATCTCTGGACAGCAATGTTCGCTCTTCCAACAGTTGTTGCAGGTTTTGAACCATTATGGATGGCGCTCTTGCTTGGCGCAGCTATTGCAGGATTATCCTTCCTGCAGCTGCGAGCAAGCATTACTCGATCTACTCCAATGCGTGCAATGCAAGGGATGGCAAGTTATGAATAATGATCCGACGATGACGATGTGGAAAGGCGCGATAATTCCTGCATCAACCGTTGCGATAATTACAACTATTGGCGCAACGCTCATCCGTCACCGTTCTGGATTTTGGGGAGCACTTATTGCAAGTGCAACTGTTGTTATTTTTCTTGGGATACATCTTCTTATCTCAGCTCTTTCTAAAAATCTTGACCCCATTGCAGTGATGGGCCTTGCGATGTTTTCTTACTTTGCCAAAGTTCTTGTGATGGGCGCTTTATTGCTCATCGTCTCAAAAGCGACAGCTCCTGAAACTGTGGATAGAACAAGTTTTGCGGTGGTAGCACTCGGTATAACTGCAGCGTGGCTTGCAGGAGAGATACGTGCATTTCTTAAGCTCCGAATCGGGCTACCATTACCGTCCGCAACCGGTTTGTCAGATGACTCAGCAAGAAAGCAGGGCTAGCTAGATGGCAAGAAATAACGAAGAGGGCGCAGTCTGGTCAATCATGGGATACCTGATTTCAGGTCTCTTGATCTGGGGCGGAATTGGCTATGGGCTAGACCACTGGCTTCATACCCACTACTTCTTGTTAGGCGGGCTAATTTTGGGCGCTGGAGCCTCTATCTACCTCATCTGGCTCCGATTTGGTCGCGAATAACACATCCCTCCTCCTTGGCTGGAGTTTCAGATTTTTTGCTCTCTCCAATAGGGTTTGGGCGTCTTCTAGAAACATAGGTTTCTAGCCAGCGTCGCATGAAAGGTGAGTGGGAACAGTGAATATAACTGGCCATTTTGCCAGCGGCGAAGGCTTTGTTCCTCCAAGTACATCAGACTTTAATCTTCCTCCAATTTTTGGAGATAGCGCATACTCAACAAAACCTATAGCGCTTGTTTTCTTCTCTGTTATTTTGATTTCTACATTCTTCATCCTTGCTGCTCGTAAATCAGCGATAGTTCCTGGAAAACTTCAATATGCAGGTGAAGCAATTTATGGCTTTGTTCGCAAAGACTTAGGTGAAGAAATTATTGGAAGTGGCTTTTTAGCTTACGTCCCATTCCTCTTTACTCTTTTCACTTTTGTTCTGGTTAATAACGTCTTTGGAATCATTCCGTTTATGCAGTTCCCAGCGATGTCCCACGTGTCATTCCCGTATGTGCTGGCCGGTTTTAGCTATTTCATCTTCCATGCAATCGGAGTTAAACGCCAAGGCCTTATCCCATATTTGAAGGGGATCGCTTTCTTGCCTGGTGTCCCAAAGTTTGCATACATACTTCTTACACCCATTGAAATCGCCACCTACTTTTTGATTCGCCCAGTCACACTTGCCTTGCGGTTATTTGCAAATATGTTTGCGGGTCACTTGCTCCTGCTTGTGTTTATTGGTGGAGGAAACTACATGCTCCATGATTCACACCTCATTATGAAGTTTCTTTCCCCATTTTCGTTTTCTTTTGGAATCATCATGACATTCTTTGAATTCATGGTTCAGTGCCTTCAGGCATACATCATCACTCTTCTCTCAGCACTCTTTATCGCAGGAGCGTTGGCAGAGGAACACTAATTTTAAGTAATGTTTAACGGGCTCCCGCCCGTTAAATCCCACATAATGGAAAGGCAACAAAGATGCACGGCACACTCAACCTGGTCGGTTATGGCCTATCTGCAATCGGACCCGCAATAGCTACTGGTTTGATTTTCGCCGCCTATATCAATGGCGTCGCACGTCAACCTGAGTCACGCAGCGTTCTTCAACCAATCGCATTCCTTGGCTTCGCTCTCGCTGAAGCTTTGGCACTTTTCGGTCTGGTTCTAGCGTTCGTTCTTAAGTAAGAACTAACCCAAGAGACGAGAAAGAGCTAAATAATGAGAATTCATATGGAGGCCGCAGCCAATCCACTAATTCCGAATACTGCTGAATTAGTTGTTGGTGTTATTGCCTTCTCTCTTCTCTTCATTGTGCTGCGCTCACGCGTTGTGCCAATGTTCGAGAAGGCCTTTACAGCTCGCACAGAAGCAATTGAAGGCGGTATTGCCAAGGCAGAGCATGCACAGCGTGAAGCTGAAGCAGCTTTGAAGGCATACACAGCCCAACTCAATGATGCTCGTAGTGAGGCGCAATCAATTCGTGAAGAAGCGCGCGTTCAAGGCGCTGCCATCATCGAAGATTTGCGCGGTAAGGCACAGGAAGAGGCAAGCCGAATTACTGCCGCAGCACATGCATCCATTGAAGCCGAGCGCCAACAGGCAGTCGCTTCACTTCGTCATGAAGTTGGTGCACTTGCTACCGAATTAGCATCGAAGATTGTTGGAGAGGCACTTGATGATCAAGTTCGCCAATCTGGAATCGTTGATCGTTTCCTTACTGATTTGGAGAAGAGCTCCAAGTGATTTCACTCGCTGGTAATAGTCGCCAATCACTCATCACATTACGTGGTGGGCTAGATGAAAAGCTCAAGGGGCTCTCATCTTCTGATTGCACGGGTATTTCCACCGACCTGTTTTCGGTTGTGAGCGCACTCAATTCTTCAATTGGCTTAAGGCGAGCATTTACAGATCCAGCACGTGATGCCGCTGCAAAAGCAGAGTTAGCTAAGGATCTCTTTGCAAAGAACATTTCTGCCAAGGTTTTAGAGCTTGTGAGCGCAGCAGCTGCGCTTCGTTGGTCATCTTCAGTTGATATTTCAAGTGCTCTTGAGCAACTTGCGATTGAAGCAGAGGCGACCGCAGCCAATAGTGATAATTCACTCGACCGCGTGCAGGAAGAACTCTTCGCATTTGGAGAAATTCTTGCTGATCATCAAGATCTTCGAATCACCTTTGGTGACAGACTTGGATCAGCGCAAGGCAAGGCAGAGCTAGTCGCCTCTCTATTTGGAAGCAAAGCAGCGCCTTCAACGGTGCGTTTGCTGACACATTTAGTCAATGGGCTTGCAGGGCGCGGAATTGATAACGTTCTTGAGGTTTACGTCGAAGCAGTTGCCGCTAGACGCAATCGATTGATCGTTTTGGTTCGTACCCGCTCGCATTTAACACCCGCACAATCTGAGAAGCTCGCAGCCGTAATGGGTAAGCAAGTAGGCCAGCCTGTGCACTTGAACTATGAAATTGATCCATCGGTAGTCGGTGGGATTTCAATCCGATTCGGAGACGAATTGGTCGATGGAACGATCAGCACACGTTTAGCAGAAGCAGGTAGAGCACTAGCAGTTTAAGAGGTTCTAGTTTTTAGCAGATGTCTAAAACTAGGTGAGTTAAGAGGAGAAGAAGATGGCCGAACTTACGATCCGTCCCGAAGAAATTCGCGATGCCTTGGCAAAGTATGTTTCCGCATACAACCCAGGAACGGCAGCGCGCGATGAGGTCGGTACCGTTGTCGAAGCAGGCGATGGCATCGCTCGTGTTGAAGGATTGCCTTCCACAATGACCAACGAACTTTTGAAGTTCGAAAATGGAACATTGGGACTCGCATTGAACCTCGACGTGCGTGAAATCGGTGTTGTTATCCTCGGTGAATTCACCGGCATTGAAGAAGGAACATCAGTTCGCCGCACAGGTGAGATCCTCTCTGTTCCAGTTGGAGATGGCTTCCTAGGAAGAGTTGTTGATCCGCTTGGTCGTCCAATCGATGGCAAGGGTGAAATTAAAGCTGAAGCAATGCGTGCACTTGAGTTGCAGGCACCATCAGTAGTTGAACGCCAACCTGTGAAAGAACCAATGCAGACTGGAATTAAAGCTATCGATGCAATGACAGCTATTGGCCGCGGACAGCGCCAGTTGATTATTGGAGATCGCCAGACAGGTAAGACTGCGATTGCAATCGACACAATTATTAACCAGAAGGAAAATTGGAAGACCGGAGATCCAAAGAAGCAAGTTAAATGTATTTATGTTGCTATTGG
>JBAWYW010000059.1:0-4883 GCA_037143395.1 Actinomycetes bacterium
GGCGACACTGCGATTATGAGCCGCATGCTCTACCAAGCTGAGCTACCCCGCCAAGAGTATGTACATATGTAATTTTATTCTAAATAAAATCTAAACATGAATCCTTTTCGAGCCCCCCAACGGAATCGAACCGTTGACCTCTTCCTTACCATGGAAACGCTCTACCGACTGAGCTAGGGGGGCGAACACTGCTTCAGCCAACGAGCGTACAGGTAGACTCATTACCTGATGAAATTAACTTTTTTTTCGCGCAAGATCGCGTTTTTTTCGACCATAAGCCTCGTCGCAGTAGTAGCCGGAGTCATGGGGGCCTACTTCTACGGCGAGAGGAAGGGTGTGGAAGAAAAGTTCCCAGCGATCATTTCTCATGCTGATCTACCACTTCGGGCCATGCAAACGTTTGCTGATTCCCAAAATATCTCGCTGCCAGATGACAGTTCCCCTTTCATAGATTCAACCTGCCCCAAACTTTCACCAACATGGGTGCATGATGAAAATCAAAAACCTGGTGTGGAAATGGACGCTGCAAAATGGAAGCGTTTAGAGCTGCCTACTGCGCATGGCAGCGCATTGTGGCTTGATCATTCATCGGCCTCGTGTGGGCAAAGTATAAAAGTCCATGCTGCCCTTTATGAGTCAGATAATAATGAAACTGTTCCCGGACCTCGCTACATCGCTGCATGGCGTATTGGGTACTACAACGGTTCCGGAGCACGAGAAGTATGGCGCTCTCTTGAAATTAAATTGAAGCCAGGGAAATCAACAACCATCCATGATGCAACCCGCTATACGGAAGCCAGATGGCCGGTCTCGACCACATTCAACGTTGGAACGGATTGGACTCCAGGCTTTTACCTGATTGTTTCACTTTCACCATTTGGACAAGTTGAAAATGCTGCGCCACTTATTGTGAGAAGTCCACTTGGTTCATCAAAAATGGTCATGATGCAATCCTTCTTAACATGGAGTGCCTACAACAGCTTTGGTGGGCGTTCCACCTATGAAGGACCAAATAGAGATGGCGTAAGTTCACATAGCCAACGAAGTCGTATCGCATCTTTTGACCGACCACTCTTAGGAAGCGGAGCATTCGCACTCCAGCGTGATGCAATTCCCTTAATTCAATTTACTGAATCGCAGGGATTAAATATCGACCAGGTCAGTGATTTAGATGTGAATCAATGGCCTTCTCTTACATCAAATTACAATGCCATTATTGTTGGGGGCCATGCTGAATATTTCACACAGCGCATGTTCAATACTTTTATTTCAGCTAGAAACCAAGGAATAAATCTGGCAATTTTTGGCGCTAACACTGCTTATTGGCAGACTCGGTTAGAGTCCTCTCGTACAGGTGTTGATCGTCATTTAATTATGTATAGAAAAGCCGTTGATGACCCAAATACAAATGTTGATCAAGTGACCATTCAATTTGCAAACCCTCGGATCAATACCCCTTCAAATCTATTTACTGGAGAACAAACCGGTGGGGTGCATGTCTTTGGAACCCTCAAGCCAGTCTCAATCCCAGCGTGGTTAAAAGTCCCAAAGAACCAAGTAATAAGTGGACTCTCCAGTGATACTGAAGTCGAGAAGACCGTTGTAAATGCTGCGCAGCCTCCTCAAGTCCATGTGCTCTACAGCGGGAAAATGACACGTCGAGATATGGTGCATGGAGATTTAATTGCAACACCATTGGCGCAGACAAGTTGGGTTGCGTATCCATCAGGAAGCGCTGGGTTTAATGCTGGAATGACTACATGGGGCTGTCAGCTCAGTGATTCCTGCACAGATCTTCCATTCGATCTTGCCTCACAAAAACTCATCCGCTCCATCACCTTGCAAGTACTCACGCTTTGGCAACAACGAGAAGTAGGCACGTTACTTAAATAGGGCGACAACTTTGCCCATCACGACTAATCTATGAATATGACTCATGGAATAGATAAAGGCGCAGAACAGTTCCCCGCAAAGCTTGATGAGAAAAAGCTGCAAGAGACCCTTGATCCTCTCTCTTACGATGTATTGCGCAATGGCGCAACGGAACGCCCTTTTACTGGCGAATACACAGATTCAGAAACTGTAGGCAGCTATCGCTGCAAGGCGTGTGGGAGCGAACTATTCAAAAGTGAGACAAAATTCCATTCAGGATGTGGGTGGCCATCATTTTATGCACCCAGTAAAGATGATGCCGTGCTGCTCATTGAAGATCGCTCACTTGCCCCACGGGTGCGCACAGAAGTCCGCTGCGCTAATTGCGGCTCTCACTTGGGACATGTATTTGAGGGTGAAGGCTACGGTGTTCCAACGGATCAACGTTGGTGTATCAACTCGGTTGCCTTAGTACTTGAACCTAAGTAGTTATTTAATAAAACGCTCGTAATCAACCTTTAAGCAGCGGTCTTGAATAACTTTTAAACCAGCCTGTGCCCCTCGGCTAGCTGTCACATCGTCCACAAGGCCAAGTTGCATCCACATGGTTTTAGCTTTCACGGCAATTGACTCATCAAGCACCACTGGCATATCAGCGACATTTCTAAAGACATCGACGATATCTATCCACTCTGGGACTTCGGCTAATGAGCGGTAAACAGGGAAGCCGAAGAGAGTAGTAATCCGCGGATTAACAAAGAAAAGATTGAAGTGAGAATGATCAAGGAGCCACTCACTTACCCCGTAGACAGGTCGATGGGGATCATCTGATGCCCCAACGATTGCCACGTTCTTTGAGCTCTGAAGGATCGAAGTGATCTCATCATCTGTGGGGGCAATCCATCCAATCGGCATGGGATGGAGTCTAGATTGCTCGCTTTACCCCCGCCTGAAATGTCCGATTTTCAGGGGCCGTCCCTGAGAAAATAATGGGTAAATCTCGTGTTTAAGGTTGCCAAGCATTCGCAATTAGCGGATTATTTATCCATTCACAGCGACGTGTGTCACTTTCCCCTCGTGACCCCAGCGCTCTGGAACTAGCCCCCAACCGGAGGCTAGCTAACTAGCCCTCACGGAGGCCCATTTAGATGCTACAACTATCAAATAACCAATGGAGCTCGCTTTATAACATTTTCTCCTTTGGCCTAATTTCAATGATTGCCTGCACAGTGTTCACACTCGTGTCGCAGTCACGCGTTGCTGCTAAGTACCGCAATGCGCTCGTTATGTCTTCAATGGTGACATTCATCGCTGGATATCACTATTTCCGTATTTTCAATTCTTTCAATGAATCATCAATGAAGGGTGCTGTAACAATCGGCACACAGCAAGGCGCATTCAACGAGGCTTACCGCTATGTTGACTGGATCCTTACTGTTCCACTACTTCTTGTTGAAGTTATTGCAGTACTTGCACTTGCAAAGGAAGCTTCAAAGTCACTTATCACTCGCTTGGTGCCTGCATCAGCAGCCATGATCATCTTGGGTTACCCTGGTGAAATCTCAAGCAACAATGGAACAAAAGTACTTTGGGGAATTCTTTCAACCATTCCTTTCCTATACATCCTCTACGTACTATTCGTAGAACTTGGAAAGTCACTAGAGCGTCAACCAGCAGGCGTAGCAGCGACCGTGGGCCGCTTGCGTCTTCTTTTGATCGCTACATGGGGCGTTTATCCAATCTCTTACCTCATCCCTGTGTTGGTAAAGAACCCTTCAATGGCTCAAGTTGCAAACTTGTTCACTGATCGTCAGATCGGTTACACAATTGCAGACGTACTTGCAAAGTGCGTATTCGGCCTAACCATCTACAAGATCGCTCGCATGAAGTCGATCGCAGAAGGTATGAAGGACGATCACTAATTACTAGTAATTAGTAGTGAAAAGGCGCCAGGAAACTGGCGCCTTTTTCATTTACTCAATCGATAATTGTTAGGATACGGATATGGCAAATCTTCGATATGGCGGCTACCTACTCATCGCACTTGGACTCATCAATTTGCGCTATCAAACTGGTCATCACAACGTACTTATTCATAGTCTGACAATTGTTATTCCAGGTCTAATTTTGCTTGCAGCAACATTTATGAAAGCAACTCAAAAATACCTTGCAAATCGCACAATTCAAATTGTGGTTGGCATTCTTGCGGCTCTATTAGTTGCCTACTCTTTTACAAATAAATAACTACTTACGGATTCCTCGCCTGCCTAAATAGACCCACATAGACATAACTGTCAGAACTAGTGAGAAGCCAAAAAGAATATCTTCTAATGGCGCTCCGGCTAATCTGCGACCAATAATTGCATGCGGGTTATACATAACAATATTGCGAGATGTCAGCCACCAATTTGTGATGAGCTGCATGGGGAAAATAATCGCATAGGAAGTCCAGAAGACAGATTTAGTGAGAAGCTGTGTTCTAATTACATAGAGGTCAAAGAGCACAGCAAAAAGTAAAGACCCAATTGCGATATCGCTATAAATCATCACCATCTCCTACCGGCCAATGCTTCTTAACCGTCCTCACACCTTCAAGAGTCATTATTGCTGCAATTGGAATGATGATAAAAAAGAGATACTCCTCAAGGGGTATATGAAATGGCCCAATAATTCCGAGCATCTGTTTCTCATCAAAATGCCAGTGATGTTTCGCGATTGCATATGCATCCCAACAGAGAAAAACAAAGGCACTTGGAGCAATACTCAAAAATAAGCGCCTAAATCTTTTGAGCACGCCAACTTTTAGAACGATTTCAAGCCAGAAAGAACCCACGACTGTGAAGCCGAGCATGGCTACATAACTCCATCTGATCACGTGCCTATTCTGCTCCAAACTAGATAGTTGTCTAGAATTGCCCAATGAACCAGGTGGCAAGTCGGCTTTTTAATCAAGTCAGACTCTTCTCAAACCTTGCAGCCATCTTCGCAATACTTGTGAGCGTCCTCTTTCA
>JBAWYW010000060.1:0-4882 GCA_037143395.1 Actinomycetes bacterium
AGAGCATCTGACTACGGATCAGAAGGTTAGGGGTTCGAATCCCTTCAAGCGCACATACTTTGGGATCAAAATGCTTACTTGTGTAATCTCGTTATGCTTTACAAGTGAAAAAAAGAACTCGACTCCTGACTTTAGTTTTTGCACTGGCAGTAAGTTCTAGTTTGATCTCTCCTAGTGCCCAAGGAAAAACAATTGTTTGTAGCGCGAAGCAAAAATCATTGATTCAGAGGCATATCACAGGCCAGATTGATGCTTTAGCAAAATCTGATTGGGAGGGCGCATACAGTTTTGCAGCTCTCTCATTTCAAAAAGCAGTCCCACTTGATCTTTTTAAAGAGACTATTAAAAGTCAGTATGTTTTTTTAGTCTTCAATGATGGTTTTGGGTTTGGATCATGCAAGGTAACAAAAAGTGGTTTTAATCAGGTGGCGACAATTGATTATCACGGAGTGAAACACGTACTTTCATACGATTTGTCTCTTGCCGATAAGCGTCTTGGCGTTGTTGCCGCTAATGAAGTTAAATCATCTCCTGGCTTGGCAGCTTAAAAAAATACGAAACCCAGTTAGTACCTGGCCTTCATATATTTAAGCGCATGTGAAGCCAAATCATCTGAGTCACTCCACAAATTGCGCCAAATGCATAGTGCATTAGAAAGTGCAGGATCCACGACTACTGAGGAGAATGATTCAAAGGTAATTGGGCCTGAGTAATTGATTTTCTTTAAGGCGCCAAAGAAAGTATCAAAGTCAACATTGCCTGTGCCTAGATAGCCACGGTGACTTTCTCCGACATGTACATATCCGAGTCTGTCTCCTGCTTCTAGAACAGCAGCAGCCATTCCATCTTCCTCAATATTCATGTGATAGGTATCAAGATGTAGATAGGCATTTGGTCGATTGACTGCCTCTAAGAACTTTAATCCCTCTTTACCCGTGTTCATAATGTTTGTTTCATATCGATTTACAACTTCAAAATTGATGTTGATTCCCTTATCCGCCGCATAGTCTGCGAGTCTTTGCATCGCCTTCACTGAGTTTGATCGATTTTCTTCAGATGCCGGTCCAGGATATTTCTGGAGGCTGCAATAAATGACACCGCAGAGTTCTGTGGATCCGATTGAATGAAGCTTGTCGACGACCTGGCGAAGTAGTTCGTCACCCTTTTTCACAATAGAAGGATTTGTGCTTGTGACATCATTTTCTGAAGAGAGGCCAAGTGACGCAGTTGCTTTCAAATTAAATTCAGCCAGCAAGTCATTTGTCATTGCTGTATCAATTTTCCAAGGCTCGATCATGAGCATTTCTATGTAGTCATAGCCGGCTTTATGCGCGCTTGATGCAGACTTACGTGCGTTCTCTGGAGACCAGTCTCCTGTCCAGACTAATGAATGTCCGCCAAATTCCAGTGGCTTATTTGCTGGCATCTTTTGCTCCAATGTTTAAAGAGTCGGGAGGTCTGGGTAAAAGAATAGACCTATTGCCTTCATCTGGAAATACCTATAGTGTCTCAATGTTGATATTTACACTCTAGATTTCCAGGAGGAGGTAACTGACAATGAAAGCCGTTCTATTAAATGCGGTTAATGAATTAGTAGTTACCGAAATTCCTACACCAACACCTGGTCCTGGTGAACTAGTTATCAAAATGCTTGCCTGTGGAATTTGTGGAACTGACCGACATATCTTGGTCGGCGAGCATCCAGCGAAGATGCCACTTGTGCTCGGGCATGAATTTGGTGGAACAGTTACCGCAGTTGGTGAAGGTGTTGATTTTAAAATTGGTGATTTAGTTTCAGTTGACCCAAATATTATTTGTGGTACCTGTGATCACTGCAAGGCGGAAAGGTCAGCACACTGTCGCAATCTCATCGCTTTAGGTGTGACCATTAATGGTGGTTTTGCTGAGTATGTAGTACTTCCAAAGAGCCAGGCATATTTAGTGCCAAAGACAACCAATCCACTCCATCTCGGCCTCGTTGAACCTTTGGCATGTTGCATTAGAGGGATGGATCTTGCTGAGCTTAAAGGTGGTGAACGAGTAGCTGTTTTGGGTGGAGGCTCAATGGGAATGCTGATAGTCCAATTATGCAAACTCGCTGGAGCATCTGAAATAGTTCTCGTGACGAGACAAAAAGAACGCAGAGAAGTTGCTGAAAAAATTGGTGCGACTCGCACAATCGATCCGGTATCCCAAGATGTGACAAAAGAGCTTGTTGACATGGATGTGACGTTTGAAGCGGCAGGCGTTCTTGAAACCTTTACTCAAGCAGTTGCAATCACCCGCTCAGGTGGAACGGTTTTGGTACTTGGAGTTGCACCTTCTCACGAGAGAGCAGCCCTCAGTGTCTATGACGTTGTGATCAGAGGTCTTCGGATAATTGGCTCTTACATCAACCCGTATACACAAGGCCGCGCCGTTGAACTCATTGCTAGTGGGAAATTGCAGTTAGATCCCTTGATTTCGAAAACTATTACTTTAGATCAGTTGCCAGAATTCTTAAGAAATAAGCCTGGACAGGGCGATATCAAGTATTTAGTGACAGGGGAGTAATGACATGCCTGATGACAAAGTAATTCAAAGTAAAAATATATTGGAACGCTTCTCCCTTAAAGGAAAAGTTGCTTTAGTGACTGGTGGCGGGCAAGGAATTGGCCGTGGATTTGCTCATGCGCTTGCTGATGCGGGGGCAGATGTAGCCGTCGTTGACTTAAATATTGATACTGCAGAAGGTGTAGTAAAGGAAATTACCTCTCGAAATCCAAACGTAAAAGCGATTGCACTGAAAGTGGACGTAACAGTTGAAAGCCAAGTTAAATCTATGGTTGAGCAAGTTGTAGAAAAACTAGGTGATCTTACGATTGCCTGTAACAATGCTGGAATAGGTGAATGGGTTGACTCAGAAGTGATGCCATATGAAGACTTTCAAAAGGTTATGAAAGTTAATTTAGATTCAGTATTTTTATGTTCACAAGCAGAGGCAAATCACATGCTTGGTAAAGGATATGGAAAAATTATTAATACTGCTTCTATGTCTGGGCATATAGCTAATTATCCACAAAATCAGTCTGCATATAACATCTCAAAGTCAGCTGTACTTTCCCTGACTCGAAGCCTTGCTACAGAGTGGGCTGATCGAGGTGTAAGAGTAAATAGTATTTCTCCCGGTTATACCCAGACCGCCCTTGTTGAGGATTTACTTAAAACAGAACTCGGAAAGAAAGTCTGGCCAGTATGGAAGTCTCTAATCCCACAGGCCAAGATGGCTGAAGTTACAGATTTGCAAGGTGCCGTTGTTTTTCTTGCTTCTACCGTTTCAGACTACATGACAGGTGCAGATTTACTAGTAGATGGTGGCTATGTAGCCTGGTGATGTAAGAGATCTACATCCCACCATCGACAACAGTTATTCTCTTTTAAATTTGTGCTTCTGTGGTTAAACTCGTCAAATGAGCCATAATAAAAAAGTATTCCTTCATGTTGTCATCCATATTAAGCCAGGAAAAATGGATGGGTTTCTCACAAGAATTAAATCCCACATGGAATTGATGCGTGCAGAAGATGGTTGTGAGATGCTCACTTTGCTTAAAGATACGCAACATGAAAATACAATTTGTGTGTGGGAAGTCTGGCGCGATCGCCCCGCCTGGGATGCACATATGGTGGTTGAGCACAGCAAGATTTGGCAGAAAGATGCACCAGAATTTGTTGCAAGTGAAGAGATCACGATTTTGGATGCAATTTAATGCCACTAGATCCACAAGCAGAAGCTTTTCTTGCTAGAGAAGCTGCACTTAACCTCCCTGATATTTCAGAGATAGGTATTGCTGCGAGATATGGAGGCCACGCGGAAGTTGATGTTGCAGGACCAGTAGGAGATGGAGCAGCTATTGCTCATCGCTTTATTACAACACCTACTGCCGATCTTCCTGTTCGGATATACACCCCAAAAAAGTCTGGACCATATAGTGGGTTTGTTTACTTCCATGGTGGAGGGTGGGTACTGAACCATACCGATCGTTATGAAGCACAACTTGTGGATATTGCGGAGAAGACAAATTCAGTAGTTCTTTCGATTAATTATCAAAAGTCACCAGAACATAAGTTTCCAATTCCTCATGATGACTGCTACGCCGCACTCAAGTGGATGATAGAGAACGCAGCAGAATTGAACATTGATAAAAATAAAATTGGTGTTGGAGGCGATAGCGCAGGTGGAAATTTAGCAGCCGGTATTTCACTTCGAGCGCGTGATGAAAAAGTTCCACTCGCATATCAATTACTCATTTACCCAGCAACGAAATTAGATTTTGATACCGACTCATACCTAAATAATGCCGACGGGTATGGCCTTCGCCGCAAAGGAATGATGTGGTTCTGGGATCAATACTTAAATGCTGGGGATAAAAAGAATCCTTATGCCGTGCCAGACACCGCACCAGACCATAAAGGTTTGGCACCAGCAATTATCCCAACGGCTGAGTATGATGTTTTACGAGATGACGGAATCTCGTATGCCGCGCGCTGAGAAGCAGAAGAAAATAAAGTTATCTATAAAGATTTTGAAGGCCAAATTCACGGATTTTTTAATCAAGGCAAGTATGTAGATGCTGCTTACACATTGCGCTCATGGATCATCGAGCAAATTAATTCTTTACTTGCCTAATCCCCAACAATCATAGGTGCTGCTTTAGTTTGAGTGAGTAATTCAGAGTACGTTGTTGGGAAAACTGCATGTGCATGCCCAGCAGCAGCCCAGACGACATCAAACGCATCGAGAGCCTTATCAATCACAATTACTGGCTGACTTACCCCTGCATCTGGTGCCCAACCAATTGGTGATACTCCACCGATACTTATTCCTGATGCTGCCTTAACAAAA
>JBAWYW010000061.1:0-4840 GCA_037143395.1 Actinomycetes bacterium
AAGAGTTGAAAATCCGGCTCGGGCACCAAATGATTTTGTGGTCTCACTGTATTGAGCGTCTGCTAAGAAAATAAGATCGGGATTGCTTTGAATGATGTATTCGGGGGTGAGTTGGGGATAGCCAGTGGCATCCGCACCTTTTGCTCCATCTGCGATATTTGTGAGCCCAAATGACTTATATACCTGGCCGATAAAAGTCTTACTCGTCGCAGAATAATTTGTGTTGTCGATCTCGTGATAGAACTTCAAAGATTTTTGCGTTGAAGTCGACTTAATAATTGCTGCAATCTTAGTTTGCATGCTTTTAATGAGAGATTGAGCGGAAGCCACTTGATGTGTTGTCTTCCCATCAATTTGAATCTCTGCATATAAGTCGTTCAGGTTATTGGGAGTAACTTCTGTAATCACGGTAATCCCAAGCTTTTTTAGCTGCGCTACTACCTGAGTTACTTTCGTTGAAGTCGACTGCACGATGACTAGGTCAGGCTTGTATTTGGTAATTGCCTCAACATTGGGCGTGAAGCCATCTAGCTTTGTGATGGGCGCATTTGTTGGGTAATTGGAATTCTGGTCCACTGCGATTACTTGCTTTCCTGCGCCGATTCCAAAAAGTATTTCGGTTGCGCTAGGAGATAGGGAAATGATGCGGGCTGGGGCCTTGACTGCGGCATGAGCACCTACTGGTACGGCTGCGATTGCAATGGCGATAATCGTCGGAAGTGCTACAAAACTTCTCTTCATAAAAAAACTCCCTCAAGCTTTGAGGGAGGAAACGTTGGGACTTTATATGGCCACCCAAAGGTGAGCACTTAAAGGCCCGACCTTCCTCCGAGGTCGGATACTTCGAAATTAAGAGAGGCGACCTGACTTGATTGATTTCTCAATCTTCACAGTTGCGGGACAGTGTTGGAATTTCACCAACTTCGCTCCACTTAAATTCACCAGGCATTTACGCCCAGCAGGGGAAAACTAGCACCTATTTCTTCCCCGCCCAATAAAACTAGGCAGGGCGTTGATCAAATCTTTTCGCCGCGTTGAACTTGTGGCGCAGGAGCGCGCATGCGGCGCATCTGAGTCGAGCGGAGCCAGCCATACATGCCCAAGCCCTTTGTTGATTCTCCAGGAAAACGTGTGGCAACTTCCTTACGGATTTTACGGCTCATGAAAAACCCTGAGACAACTGTGTAGAGCATCGCTGTATACATCAGCAAGATCGCGATAAGTGAAACAAATTTATTATGGATAACGCTCAGAACTAAAACTGAGGCGACTACTGGCAAGAAAAACTCACCGACATTGCGGCGTGAATCGATGTAGTTACGGACAAAACGCTTGACCGGTCCCTTATCGCGAAATGGAAGCGCGCTTTCTTCTCCGCGCATAAACGCTGCTCGTTGTTCAAGTCTGCGAGCTTTGATCGCTGCCTTATCTCGACCCTTTGTGGCTTTGGTCTGAGGAGCAGAAATTGAATTTACTTTGTTCGCCTTTTCAGCGTCTTTACGTTTTGGGGTAGGAGCGTTTTTTGTCATGTCGTTACGGTAGAGCCAGCATTCGCTCTAGTGCAACTTTGGCATGAGCCGCGGTGGCCGGATCGACCTTAATCTGATTAATAATGCGCCCAGTTGAGGCATCTGCAACGAGGGTCTCCATGGCCCAGACCAGATGAGGCAGATCAATGCGATTCATGGTGGAGCAGTAGCAAACAGTCTTGTCCAAGAAAATAATCTCTTTATCTGGGTGAGTTTTTGCCAGGCGCTGAACAAGATTGAGCTCGGTGCCAATGGCCCATTTAGCCCCAGCAGGGGAGTTCTCAACTGTTCGAATAATCATCTCGGTGCTTCCAACGACATCTGCGGCGGAAACAACTTCATGCTGGCACTCAGGATGAACTAGAACTTGAACGCCCGGTAGCTTTGCGCGCACCTCATTCACGTTTTCCAGAGTGAAGCGACCGTGAACAGAACAGTGCCCGCGCCAGAGAATTACCTTCGCGTTCTTTATTTGCTCATCGCTAAGCCCACCTGATGGTTTCCACGGATTCCACACGACGCAATCAGTAAGTGAGAGACCAAGTTTAAGAACAGCGGTATTTCTCCCCAAGTGTTGATCTGGGAGGAAGAAGACTTTCTCGCCCTTTTCAAATGCCCATTTCATTGCACGTTCTGCATTAGATGATGTGCAGACCGCTCCGCCATTTTCTCCAGTGAAGCTTTTGATTGCGGCAGTCGAATTCATATAGGTAATAGGAACTGTGCTTTTTGCAATACCAAGTTTTTCAAAGTGCGCCCAAGCAGCGTTGACTTGGTTTAGCGCAGCCATGTCGGCCATGGAACAGCCGGCAGCTAAATCAGGAAGAATTACTTTTTGATTAGCACCTGTGAGAATGTCGGCACTTTCGGCCATAAAGTGAACACCACAAAAAATGACTAACTCTGCTTGAGGATTGTCAGCCGCAGCTTGGGCTAATTTGAATGAGTCGCCAGTGATATCAGCGAATTGAATGACTTCATCTCGTTGATAGTGGTGACCTAAAATCATCGCTCGATCACCAAGTTTGGCGCGAGCGGCTATTGCTCGTTGAACTAAATCTGGGTCACTTGGTGCGGGTAGTTGCCCATCGCAGGAAACCCCACGCTCACTGGAGGGATCGCTATTGCGCCCCATGAGCAGCAGGTCGGTGAGTGCCATATGACCATTCTCTCGTGTCGGTGGCAACTGTGCCAACGCAGCACTTGTCATTTGGGAGTATTCTTCTGCCCATGAGCACAGAGACAACACAAGAAGTCACAATCCAAACCACTGCTGGCATCCTTCTTACAGATGTTGCCGCAACAAAGGTTTCAGCGCTTTTGCAGCAAGAAGGTCGCGATGACCTGAGCCTGCGCGTTGCAGTTCAACCTGGTGGTTGCTCTGGACTTCGCTACCAGCTCTATTTCGATGATCGCGCTCTTGAAGGCGACACAATTTCTACTTTTGGAACTGTCAAAGTTGTCACTGACAAGATGAGTACCCCGTATTTGATGGGCGCATCAATTGATTTCGTTGACACAATTGAGAAGCAAGGCTTCACAATTGATAATCCAAATGCGCAAGGTTCTTGCGCGTGCGGCGATTCATTCAACTAATCGCTAGTTCATCCATATGAAAGTTGCCGTCGCCGGCTCTGTCGGCCTTGACCACTTAATGACTTTTCCGGGTAAGTTCACCGATTCATTTGTCGAAGGATCACTTTCTAGTATCTCCCTCTCATTTCTAGTCGATGATCTCGATGTTCGCAGAGGCGGCACGGGAGCAAACATTGCATTTGGAATGGGAGCGCTCGGACTTCATCCTCTATTGATTTCAGCTGTGGGCAAAGACTGGGCTGAATACAACACCTGGCTTACAAGACACGGAGTAGACACGAAGCATTGCAAGATCTCAACAACGGCTCATACGGCGACATTTGTTGTGACTACAGACTCGGCCCTTAATCAAATTGCATCTTTTTATCCTGGCGCAATGAGTGAGGCAAGGGAGATAAATTTAGAAGAGATCATTAAAAAAGAAGGAAATATCGATCTGATCGTTATCTCTCCAGATGATCCAGAGGCGATGGTGAAGCACTCACAAACAGCGCTCAAGTTAAAGATTGCATTTGCCGCAGACCCCTCACAACAACTAGCTCGGATGGATGGCGAAGATATAAAAAAGCTTGTTACTGGGGCAAAGTACTTATTCCTCAATGAATACGAGCTCGCACTCATCTTGCAGAAGACGGGCTGGAGTGACGCCGAGCTTTTTGACCAAGTACAGGTCCGCGTTGTGACTTTGGGATCAAAGGGCGCCATAGTTGAAGAGCATGGTCAACCAAATATTTCTGTGGGCGTACCCGCTGAGAAGGTAAAGCTAGATCCCACAGGGGTAGGCGATTCATTTCGCTCAGGATTCTTAGCTGGTTTGTCATGGGGACTCAATCACGAGCGCTGCGCGCAGATTGGTTCTATGGTTGCAACATTTTGTATTGAAACTAAGGGCACACAAGAATATGTATTTGATAAGCAGACATTTATGAGCCGCTTTGAAGAAGCTTATGGCGCACAGGCCGCCAATGATGTTTCAGAGTTCATTAACCCTGTGATGGGTTAGTCGCCCTTCTTTACATCAAAAGTTTCATTATTAACTTGAGTGAATTCATCTCTGGTCATACGCGCCCATGCCGTCAGATCAGGCAGAGTGGCAGGATCATCGCTGAGCAGCCTTACAGTCGATTCAGTTTTTAGTGCATGAGCTAATTTGATAATAGGAATAGGACAGCGCATCCCTCTGCAATCTAACTCCATTAGCGGCGGATCTTTGTCACAAGATCTTTAAGCACGGAGAGAAACTTCTCGATTTCCATCTCGGTGTGATCGGCTCGAAGGCTCATACGAACATTGCCGTGGGTGAGTAGTCCCATGGCAGCTAATACATGGCTGGGCTGCATATTCATAGAATTACAAGCAGATCCCGAATCCACGGCATACCCAGACTTATCGAGTTCATCGACAAGTAACTGCGCATCAACATAAAGAAGAGAGAAGGAGAGCAGATGAGGCAGAGCCGTCTCTAAATTGCCAGCAACGTCAACATCTTCTAATTGAGTAGTAAGAAAGTTACGTATTTTTGCGTTCAGGGCTCTGATCTTGCTCTCATGCCCGTTGAAATCGCGGATGTAGTTTTCAAGAGCAATAGCCCCTGCAATTGCCAAGGGAGTGGAAAATGATCCAGGCGTTACTCGCGAATCATTATGGGGCAGGGGATTCACCCATCCTTTATCTGCAATCGCCAGAATGCCAAGACCTGCAGGACCATTCCAACT
>JBAWYW010000062.1:0-4820 GCA_037143395.1 Actinomycetes bacterium
ACCTTCATGATCATCTCTGAGCGTTCCCATATTTCATCTGCGCTAGAAACAATCTGCGCGCCAGCTGCCACATACTCTGCATCGGTAATAGCAGAGCCAAGTCCTGCTCCACTTTCAACAAGCACAGTGTTATGAGCTGCTAAGCCATGGGCGCCAGAGGGAGTGAGCGCAACGCGAAATTCATTATTTTTGATCTCTTTTAATACTCCAACGATCATAGTTTGATGCTACTCCCCAATTCTTAAAAGTCACTCAAATAGCGCGGCGCATATCTTTGGGTGAAGCTCTGCCCTCATCTGCGTGAAGGAGTGAGCGGGC
Organism: Actinomycetes bacterium; assembly: GCA_037143395.1. Taxonomy (GTDB): domain Bacteria; phylum Actinomycetota; class Actinomycetes; order Nanopelagicales; family Nanopelagicaceae; genus PALSA-747. Next base: position 319 of record JBAWYW010000062.1, read on the forward strand.
CAGCCTGCTGCAAAGGTGCGGCGAAGTAGCTTTGCCATTTGATACGTGCCATCATCTTCAAAGGCACGCTCTAGGGCTCTTTGAGCAAGAGCCCCGTCGCCTCTTTCATATGTCATAGTCGCAAAGAGTGTGGCAACAGGTGCAACAAAGCCGCGAGGCGCAATTCGTAGCAGCCATCGCCACATCGCCCACAAAGCTTTCTCATTCTCCTCGGTTGTTATACCCATTGCATAATCTCTGACTTGTAAATCAAGCAAGCGAACAAGTACTAAGGCAATGAGCTGCTTGTCGTGGCAGATTCCCTTAGCCATGAACTCACCAACAAGCTTGTCCACAGCATATGCACCTTCTCGTTGCAGAAGCACTGCCCCCGCATCTTGGTAATCAATTTCGGCAATCTTTGTTGTCTCCCGAATCAAATTTAAATCTCTAGGTTCAGCTGACAGTGACAAGCGCATCGCATTGATGCCAGCAAAAGGAAGCGGTTTACCTAACGCCACTTGCTCGGCAGCAATCAATGAATCAGCTATCTCTGGGATCTGGTTTCCCTCCAGAGGACAACAAGACGGATCTGCGCAGATTGTGGAGCGATACCTGTCTCCAACAACTTGTATGCACTCTTTAATATCAATGCCCCGAGCTTTAATAGCTTCTTGAATGGCAAGAGTGTGATCGTCGCTGGCAAGTCCGTCAGGCAGGTAAGCAACGATGATCGCTGCCTCTGCCTTCTGGTGAACTAGATGCGCGGCTAGGAGTGCAGGTTCTCCTGGGAAATCAACGCGCATCGCCATTCCTATTGCATCATCGCTAAGCGCGATAACAACCAGTGAATTAAGCGGGTGGTAGCCAATAAGAAAAGGAACAGCTGCAAGAAGGTCATGAGGTGAGGTAAGAGTTGTCATTGCTTTACTTTGCCTCGCAGAGCGATCATCAAAGCAACGACGATAAGTGAGATGTGCATGAAGTACTCCTGTTGATAGTTATTGATTACTTTTAATTACATTTAATTGCGAAGTGATGTTGGTCCCGCGCCCACAATGATCTGCTCGCTCATGTTCTGAACGATCGCCCCTCCAAGGACTGGAAGAACTGAACCTTGGGCTGCCCATGTCCCAGCCCATGAGATAGTGAGGTTTGCTGTGTAATCACCTTGTGTTTTATATGTATGAGTAACTGTTTGATTGGGATATGGCCCACCTGCAGTACTTGTTGTTAGAGAGCTACTTCCATCTCCAAAGTCCCAGGTAAACGAGGGAATCAGATTTACTTGAACGCCAATTCCCAAAATCGTGGTCACCATATGAAAGATGGATGATGCATCAGACCAGAAGTAAATCGGCACGCTACTTAATGGATCAGTGCCCGGTTGATAGAGCAGATGATTTCCAGGCAGAAGTTTTGTTATCTGATCAGAAAGATTGACCGCAGTTGTCAGAGGCGGAGCAGGTTTCTTTTTGGGAGCAGCTTTATGCACCGTCGCTTTTACGGCATAAGGAACCCAGACCGGTTTTGGTCTGGGTCTATATACATATGGCCTTGGTGGGTAAATCCTTTTTGGCTTAGGAACGCTGCCGGGCATATTTTGATTAGCGGTTATCACAATCTGATTTGTTGTTGGATCTGTATAGACATTCACGCACGGTCCCCCATTACAGGAACCAGCCATGATCAGAGCTGCCATTAGGAACATGAGGTGAAAGTAAGTCAGATGAGGTTTACCAAAACTTCAAGAAGCACGCCTCTGTGGATCATGCAGGATTGTGTAAAAGATGACACTCTAGAGGCGTGGCACATAGAGATGGTGATGGCTGGATCCAATGTGATTGCGGAAGCAAACACTGGGGACTCCACGGCGCTGCTGGACTACTTCTTATAAGAGATGGCGCAGTACTGCTTCAACACCGCGCTCCTTGGGTGCATAACGGTGACACATGGGGAATTCCAGGCGGAGCCCGCGACTCTCATGAAAATGTATTAGACGCAGCAATTAGAGAAGCAGAAGAAGAGATCGGTATCGATGGCTCTTTGATCGAAACGATCATGACATATAGCGATGACCACACTACCTGGCGCTATGACACCATCATCGCAAAAGCTCATCCTGATCTTGTTGCCCATGAGATGAATGATGAATCACTAGAAGTTTCTTGGGTGAAATTTGATGAAGTGATGAATAAGGACTTACACCCATCATTTGGACGCAGCTGGCCTGAACTACACGCCCTGCTCGGTAAATTGCTGATTTAAGCGCTTCAAAGCATCTTTAATCACTGCGCCATCTGATGTGCGATAAAAAGGCGGCATAGAGTTCAACAGCGTTGATCCATATTGTTTGCTCACAATGCGCGAATCTAAGATCGCAACAACACCGCGATCATCGATTGAACGGATAAGTCTTCCTGTTCCTTGAGCAAGTAGCAGCGCTGCTCTTGGTAGTGATACCTGCATAAAACCACTTCCACCTGCTGCATCTGCTTCAGCAGAGCGGGCTGCCATGACAGGTTCATCTGGACGAGGAAAAGGAATGCGATCAATAGCAACGAGTGTGCAGGAAGGTCCTGGAACATCGATGCCTTGCCACAAACCAATAGTTCCTAAAAGAATCGAAGAAGGATCTTTGGCAAACCTTTCAACCAATGGACCAACAGAGTCGCCACGCTTTTGAGTGATGATGGGTAGCTTTAAATCAGCAAGAACTTTTCGAAGATGCTCATCTGCCATCTCAACTCCGCGCCAAGAAGAGAACAAAGCAAGTGTGCGACCTCCTGCTGCTTCAATCAGCTCACCCAGCTCAGTAAGAGCCTCCAGACTTGGTCCATCTCGGCCGGGTTCTGGAATATGACGAGGCAGATAGAGCATTCCTTGCGCAGCAAAATCAAAGGGAGAACCCACATCTAGCATCTGAACATTTGCTGGATCAATCTCACCGTTCTGTGCTTCGCTCTCCTCTTCATCCACGTCACTTCCCACAACAAAGCCAATCGATTTAGCAATTGCATCAAATGATTTACCGATAGTCAGAGTTGCAGATGTGGCAATGACGGGAGACTGCGTCAACAGATTTGAGCGCAGCACTCCTGAAACGGCTAAAGGCGCTAAATACAAAGTAGAAAAAGTCGGCTCAAACCACATAACTTGATGAGCCCCGGGACGAAGCATCTTGGAGGCAATCTGCTGCACTTCATTGGTTGCCCCTTTTACTCGCGCTCTTTGCGCCATCGCATCTGGATCAATCACATCTGAATCTGCCTGGATCAAAGCGATAACAGCGGCTGATGCCTCTTTTACTTTTCGAATAGGTGCAACAAGTGAAGCTGGAAGTTCTGGAAGACGACCTGCCCGCGAGGGATCCACGCGGACATCTTTTGCAAAATCTCCAATTGCTTCAGCAAATTCATCCGCTGCTTTTGCAAAAGCAAGCGTTGTTTTATTTGGCATATGTTTTGCCGCCATCTTGGCGGCTCTCTCTACTCCCCCTGCGGTGAGCTCTTCTGTCACTGCCTGCGTAGTGCGATCCATAAATTCATGTGCTTCATCCAAAATGATCGCATCTCGTTCAGGCAAGATCGGATGAGAATCAACGATCTCAATGGCTAGAAGTGTGTGGTTTGTAACCACAACATCTGCAATCTGCGCCTTAGCTTTTGCATTTGCAGAAAAGCATTGGGAGCCAAAGGTGCATTCTTCTTTGCCGATGCACTCTCTTCCTGAAACAGAGTTGGCATACCAAACTCTTCGATCAACATCAGGGGCATCATCTCTATCTCCGCTTACACCTGGGGTCTGCGCCCACGCACGAAGTCTCTTCTGATCTTTCTCAAGCGCGCCTATCTCCATCAGGATCTCTCCATCAGGATCAGAGATTGCGCCATTCATCTTCTGCAAACATAGATAGTTTCCCACGCCCTTATAAACAGCAAAGGTGAGATCGCGCTTGAGTACTTTTTCTAACGCTGGCTTAATCTTTGGCAGATCGCGTTCGACTAGCTGGCGCTGCAGAGCAAGCGTCGCTGTTGCTACTAATACTTTTTTGCCATGCACAATTGCCGGCACTAAATAGGCAAGTGATTTACCGGTTCCTGTTCCTGCTTGAACAAGTAAGTGATGGCGATCAGTTAAAGCATTAGCAACCGCTTCAGCCATCTCTATCTGGCCTTCTCGCGCTTGCCCACCAATGGCAACAACAGCGGCATCTAGCGCCTCTTGAACCAACTTCATCTGTTGATTCTTCTGTGTGCTCACTTGTGCACCCTATCGGTGCTTACCCACATCATGACGTTCACTTGCTTTCGTTAGTCGGTAAATCTTCCTCCAAGCTGAACTTCCAGCTGATTGACAACGAAAGCAAGTGCACGCTTTCTACCAGAGTGGATGGGTCGCAAACGCGATCGCATTTTGTGGGCTATCCATCCAATTTTGGGCGATGAGGTCACTGCAAAATTACTTTTGCAGCACTTGCGAGTATTCCCGCTTTTATAGATCTGTCAAATCATTTTCATTAT
>JBAWYW010000063.1:0-4767 GCA_037143395.1 Actinomycetes bacterium
TTGATATCGCCATCAATCCTGATCGTGGATACGCACTTTCTATTCGAGGTCTCGCCCGTGAAATTGCATCCTCTTTAGGCGTTCCCTTTAAAGATCCTGCAGAGGCTGTGGATGTAAAAAAGTTTTCTATCAACAAAGAAGGCGTACAAGTATCCATTGACGATCCAAAAGCCGCGGATGTGATCTTTATTCGCACGCTCGTGGGATTTAATTCTTCAGCGAAGTCGCCACTGTGGATGCGCCGAAGAATTGAAAAATGTGGCATGCGCTCAATCTCTCTTCCTGTTGATATCACCAATTACGTGATGCTTGAGCTGGGTCAGCCTCTGCACGCATTTGATTCAGCGAAAATCGAGGGTTCACTGCATATACGAAGAGCAAATAAGGAAAAGACATTTACGACTCTTGATAACGTTGTTCGAAACGTTTCTGATGATGATCTTGTAGTTGCAGACAACAAACAGGCCCTTGCACTCGCGGGGACAATGGGAGGTCTGGATTCAGAAGTAACCGATCAGACCACAGGACTTGCGATTGAAGCAGCAAGGTTTGAGCCCATTGCTGTTGCTAAGAATTCACGACGCCACAAGCTTTCAACCGAAGCGTCCCGCCGATTAGAAAGAGCTGTGGATCCTGCGTTGGCCGAGATTGCATCAGCTAGAGCAGCGCAGTTTCTGATTGAACTTGGAGGCGCTCAACACATTGGAAGCGCTAAGGACGGTTCTATACCTAAATTTGCATCAATAGCTCTCAATCCAAACTTTGTCTCCCAATTACTCGGGGTGAAAATTTCACACGAAGTTGTTGCAGAGAAGCTTGAGATTGTCGGCTGCGCGATACAAAAGAAGGCAACTGATAATTGGTTAGTAACCCCTCCATCATGGAGAGCGGACCTGCTCACACCCGCAGATTTATCCGAAGAAGTGGCTCGCTTAGTTGGCTATGACCAGATCCCGTCCACACTTCCAACAGGTAAATCTGGAGCCACACTCAACGCCATTCAAGCTCGGCGTCGTTCTATTGCGCTTCTGCTTGCCGACAAGGGTTATTCAGAGGTTTATAACTATCCCTTTGTGAATCAAGAGATGGTTGAACTTCTGGGCTTTACCGGACCAAGAGCCGCATCCTTTAAATTAGCTAATCCAATGTCTGATCAGGCGCCACTCCTGCGAACCCATTTGTTGCCAGGATTATTAGATGCCGCAAAACGAAATCTCTCACGCGGGGCCAAAGACGTTGCAATCTTTGAAATTGGTTCTGTGTTTCGCGATGTGCAAAAGCTTGCCACTACAAAGAATTTATCTACCGAAAAGAAGCCTACAGCGGCAGAAATAGAGAACGTTCTTGCATCCGTTCCTGCGCAACCTCTTTTTGTTGGGGCAGTAGTTGCTGGACAACTAGATCGCCCAGGATGGTGGGGTAAGGGGCGTAAATATGATTGGTCTGATGCAACTACGCAAGCACTTGAAATTATCGAAGCTACTGGTAACGCCGGCAAGGTACTTCAATCTGATTTAGCGCCATGGCATCCTGGGCGATGTGCTGAAATTCAAGTGAATGGCAAACCAGTTGCTCACGCAGGTGAATTGCATCCGAGAGTTCTAGAGGCACTTGGACTACCTGCTCGCACCTGTGCATTTGCTGTCATCCTCTCCGAACTTCCTGTTCAAGGCAATATTTCTGCGCCTCAAGTAATCACAATGCCCGCGGCCACTCAAGATGTTTCACTCTTTGTTGGGGCAGATGTCGCGGCCGCTGATGTGCAAGCGGCTTTGGTCGCTGGCGCTGGGGAGTTGCTGGAAAACATCGTTCTCTTTGATCGATTCATTAGTCCAGATGATGGCAAGGTGTCATTGGCCTTCACGCTCACATTCAGGGCTGCAGATCGGACTCTGACAGCTGAAGAAGTAAGTACCTACCGTGAGGCAGCGGTTACCTCAGCAGCAAAATCTTGTGGGGCTCAAGTACGCGCATAATTATGCATGATCTTGCATAATTATTCATTCTGATATACCCTTCGTTTATGAAAATAGGGGTCGTCGGGGCCAGCGGCTATTCCGGGGGAGAGCTCCTTCGTTTACTTGAAAACCATCCCAACTTCACCGCTTCGTATATTGCAGCTGGAACCCAAGCGGGTAGTTCTATAACAAGCGTGCATCCCAGTCTTCTGACTTACAGCGGCAGGAACTTTGAAGCAACTGATATCTCAAAGATCAATGCTTGCGATTTGGTTTTCTTTGCTCTTCCACATGGGGAATCTGCAAAACTCATTGCCGAGGTTAAAGATGAGGTAAAGATCGTTGATCTTGGAGCGGACTTTAGGCTTTCATCTGCCGCTTCCTGGGAGAAATATTACGGCGGAAAGCACGCAGGATCCTGGACTTATGGCTTAGCAGAGCTTCCAGGAAATCGAGAGAAGATTTCAAAGGCAAGGCATGTGGCAAATCCTGGATGTTACGCCACAAGTATCTCACTTGCCTCTGCGCCAGCTATTGCAGCAAAGATTATCAACGCTCAGGACATTGTTGCAGTTGCGGCTTCTGGTACAACCGGAGCTGGGAAGAAACTCTCATCTAGCCTCATGGCAAGTGAAGTAATGAATTCTCTCTCCTCTTATAAATTCGGAGGCGTGCATCAGCACACCCCCGAGATCGAAGAAGCGCTTGCAGCGCTCAATGGGGGAGAAGTGAAGATTTCTTTTACGCCTATTTTGGCCCCCATGCCTAGGGGAATTTTGACTACTGTGACATCAACCCTCACAAATAGATCTTTAACTACTACAGATGTCCATAAGTTGTATAGAGAGTTTTTTCAAAATGAAAAGTTTGTCGCTGTGCTGCCAGAGGGACAAATGCCTTCTACTTCCTCTGTTTTTGGTAGCAACTACACGCAGCTGCAAGTAGCTGTTGATCAACACACAAATAGGCTCATAGTTTCCTGTGTCTTGGATAATCTTGGTAAAGGCGCTGCTTCTCAGGCAATCCAAAACGCGAACCTGATGTGCTCCCTTCCAGAAGAGACCGGAATAAGCTCACTTGGACTCGGCGCATGATTGTTATTAAATACGGCGGTCACGTCCTTGATGAGTCACAAACAGATGACCCAATAATTAAAACGATAGCCGCCGTTCATAAAGCTGGTAGGAAAATAGTTGTTATCCATGGTGGCGGTCCTGCGATTAATCGCAATCTGGAGAAGGAATCCATCGAGGCTCCCATCATGGGAGGTTGGAGAAAGACTTCTGCAGAGGCTATGCAGGTCGTTCAGTCAACGCTTTCTGGTTCTGTTTTGCGCAATCTTGTTAATCAATTTATAGCAGCTGGCGCACAAGCAGTCGGATTATCAACGGCCGATGGAAACACGATGCGGGTAAAGAAGTTTCTGCCTGAGATAGAGGGAGTGAAGACAGATATGGGGTTTGTGGGTGAGCCTTCTTCTGTTGACGGCAAATTTCTCTCACTTATTGTGAATGCTGGCTACCTTCCAATCCTTTCCTCAGTTGCCACGGGAGTAGATGGAACCCCCTTCAACTTGAATGCCGATATTGCAGCTGGCGCAATTGCTGGGGCACTCGAGGCAGATCAAGTTATTTTCATTACAGATGTGCCTGGTATTTATCGCAATTGGCCAGATCAAGAGTCTTTGATCTCCTCAATTTCTTTGAGCGAACTTTCAAGTATCGCTCACACTTTTCAAGATGGGATGGCACCCAAGGTGAAGGCAGTCATCGCCTCTCTTGAGTCTGGTGCAAAACTTGCAAGGGTTATTGACGGCACAAATCCAGAGAACTTGCTTGACGCAATTGCGGGCACGGGTGGAACAGTTGTGAGCAAATGAGAAAGTCTTTGAATCAGATTCCAACAACGCAAGAACGTTGGAAAGATGCTCTCCAGCAAAACTACGGAACTCCGTCCATTGCGCTGGTAAAAGGCAAAGGCGTTGAAGTCTGGGATGAAAACGGAAAAAAGTATTTAGATTTTCTTGGTGGCATAGCTACAAACATTCTTGGGCATGCTCACCCAGCAATTGTTAAGGCGGTATCTTCCCAAATCCGCGAACTCTCGCATGTAAGCAATCTCTATGCCCACTTGCCTGGAGTTGAACTCGCCGAGAGACTGCAAGACCTTGTTGGGGACCCAACTGCACGCGTGTTTTTCTGCAACTCCGGCGCGGAAGCTAATGAAGCTGCGATAAAGATTTCGCGACTGACCGGTCGTAGAAAAATTATCTCAACGACTGGCTCGTTTCACGGCCGGACTATGGGGGCGCTGTCCATAACCGGCCAAGAAGCAAAGAGGGCACCTTTCTATCCTCTGCTATCTGATGTGAAGTTCCTGCCATACGGGGACCTTGCTGCAATGATCAAGAACGTTAACCGCAAAACTGCGATGGTAATTGTCGAACCTATCCAGGGTGAAAATGGAGTTGTCACTGCTCAACCCGGGTATCTGGCTGCTATTCGTGAACTTTGCGATGATCATGGAGTTTTATTCGCTGTAGATGCCGTGCAGACGGGTATGGGTCGTACAGGTCAGTGGTTTGGCTATGAACAAGAAAACATTCAACCCGACATCATTACTTTGGCTAAGGGCCTAGGTGGAGGTTTGCCACTTGGTGCGATGATTACAGTGGGCAAGAAAACCCCTGCATTCAAGCCGGGTGAACACGGAACAACTTTTGGCGCTAATCCGGTCGCTTGCGCTGCGGCTAACGCTGCAATTGATTTTCTGGTCTCAAAAAATGTGTTGGCATCAGTTGCGAAAGCTG